>JADFVM010000138.1 GCA_015222555.1 Pseudomonadota bacterium | reverse complement strand
GCGATAGTTGCGGCCAATTTACCCAGTGAGGCCAGTTTTTCTGAACGAATAACCTGTTCCTGGGCCTCTTTGAGTTCCTCATAGGTCTTTTTAATATGCTCATACAGATTTGCATTATCAACAGCCACTCCTATCTGGTTTCCGACAGCCGTCAAAAAGTCCACATAGCCGGCTGAAATTTTGAATTCGGAATGGCTGGACACACACATCACTCCTACTGGTTCCCCCTTAGAGATAAGGGGAATATAGATCGTAGACTTAAGGCCCTCCTTTACAACAAAATCCACATAAGGATCATCAAATTCCTGTAAGTTGTCAACAATCCTGGTCTTACCGATAGAAACCGTCTGCCCCAAGAACCCCGCTCCCACCTTGCGGGCTCTGACAAAGCTCTCTTCAATGAATTTGGCTGAAAGACCTTTGTGAGCCGCCAGATTGAGCATCTCTCGCTTCCTGTCAAGTAAATAGACCCTAACACTGTCAGCTTCAAGGACCTCAAGCATTTTATCGATGGTGCTATTGAGCACCTCATTTAAATCCAGACTGCTGCTCACGGTCATAGAGATGGCATTCAGGGTGGTAAGCCTGATATTACGCCTCTCGATTTGTTGCTGAGCCCTTTTTCTCTTTGTGATGTCCCTTATAATAAGCACATAGCCGGTAATCTGCTCGATTACATCCAAAATCACATTTGATGTAATCAGGGCATCAAATGCACTGCCCTTTTTTCCCACAAGCCGGGTCTCAAACTCTGTGACAAAGCCCTCCCCAGAAATCTTTTTCTTAAAGTTACACAGATCTTGGTGGTCTTCAAAGAACTCCTCGACCGATTTTACAGCTAATAGCTCCTCTTTTCTCTTGCATCCCAGTATCTCGACCCCTGCCTGATTAACTTCGATGATCTTGCCATTGGAGTCAGTGATTATGATCCCATCACGAGAACGCTCAAATATGGTGCGATATCTCTCTTCGGATTTTTCCAAGTGTCTCAAGCGTTCCGCTATTACTCCATCCAAATTGCCCGTTACTTTTTTTAGCTTCTCTTGAAGACGTTTTTTTTCTGTGAGGTCAGTAGCGGTCTCCAGGATATAAACAATCTTTCCCCGTTCATTCTTCACCGGCGTGGCCTTTACACGCATCTGTGCAGTCTTGCCGTCCTTAATTGCGAAAATCTCTTCGTTCCAGTGAACTTTGCCATCCTGATAGCACATTTCCATCAAACAATTCTCGCACCTCACATCCCTGTTTTTCAAAACCTGGTAGCAAAGCCCGCCAGGGTCCATGCCAAATTTATTTTTGAAGAGATCGTTAGCCATGATGATTTGATAGTCTTTGTTGACAGCAATCACATAGTCGGTGACGCTTTGGAGGAGCGCTTGATAGCTTTTTTCTTGCTGTAGAAGATTTTTCGGATTTCTCATCCTCTGATTACCCTGAGAATTGAACGGTTACTTGTTATTGGACTTAACTGCACACTCAAGTATGACTTTCTGGCCCCTTTGAAAAACAAGCGATAAACTTAAATTACATCATAAAAAAGAGGCGATCAAGCGATTTATAAGCGGAGAATTTTCTTGACTTACAAAACCCTTTTTGTATAAAGAACCATGTCATTTTAAATTTTTTTCAAGCAGTTAAGGGATTAAGTAAGGCGCTTTTATTCGTAAGGAGCGAGTAATGGAAGAAAAAAAGGCCAAAAACGTCCAGGGTGCAGTGATGGTTATCGGTGGTGGAATCGCCGGTATGCAGGCCGCTCTGGATATAGCAAATTCCGGTTTTTATGTTCATCTCGTGGAAAAATCTCCGGCCATTGGTGGAGTCATGTCACAACTTGACAAGACCTTTCCCACCAATGACTGCTCCATGTGAATACTCGCCCCGAAACTGGTCGAGGTCGGCCGGCATATCAATATTGAACTCTATACCTGTTCAGATGTTCTCAACATTGACGGAGAACAGGGAAACTTTCAGGTAACACTTCAGAAGTACCCCCGCTATCTTGATCTTGATAAATGCACAGGCTGTGCTGACTGTGTCGAGGTCTGCCCTGTTGTGAGGCCCAACGAGTATGATATGGGTCTGGGGAGCCGCAAGGCCGTTTACAGACCTTATGCTCAAGCCATTCCTGGCGCCTTTGGCATAGAGAAATTCGATAAGGCCCCCTGTAGGCTGGCCTGCCCGGCTAACCTGAATGTGCAGGGTTATGTGCAGATGGTGAAGGAGGGAAAGTACAG
>JADFVM010000137.1 GCA_015222555.1 Pseudomonadota bacterium | reverse complement strand
TGAGAAGAAATAAAGAGAAGATTGACATGAGCGACTTCGATGAAGCGCGGGATAAAATATTGATGGGAACGGTAAGGGAAGAGACCATCAGTGAGCTTGAAAAGCGGATAACTGCGTACCACGAGGCCGGCCATGCCATCGTAGCGTGGGAATTACCGGGAACAGATCCGATCCATAAGGTCAGTATCGTGCCGAGAGGAATGGCAATGGGCATCACCCTGCTTCTGCCGGAAGAAGACAGACACTACTATCCCAAAAGTTATCTTGTTGGCAGATTAACGGTGGATCTAGCCGGCATGGTAGCGGAAAAAATCGTATTTAAGGAGACCAGCAGCGGGGCGCAAAATGACCTCAAGGAGGCCACCTCCCTTGCAGAAAAGATGGTGGCCCAGTGGGGCATGAGTGATAAAGTCGGACCGATAAACCTTGGAAGGGGCGAAGAGCATCCTTTTTTGGGAAGAGAACTTGCTCAGCCCAAACGATACAGTGAAGATATGGCTTCACTCATGGACCAGGAGATACGGAAGTTAGTTGTGGATGCCGAGTCCGGAGCGGAAGAGATCTTAAAGAAAAACAGAAAGCCGCTCGATAATTTGGCGGATGCCCTCCTTAAGGAAGAGACTTTGGGTAAGGCAGAAATTGAACAAATAATTAAGAGTGCTAAAAAGCAAGCTTGATTAAACAATGGCAGAGCTATGAGCAGCACCGTCTCCATAATCAAAGGGGAAAGAAGAAGGGAGAATGTCAGAAGAGAATAAAGGAGAGAATACAGAATAAAGAGAATAAAGGGGCAAAATAACTGTTTTAAGCAGCATGCAGGGAAGTGGTGGGCAGTGCCCACCCTACGAACTGATGAAAATGATTCACTGCAAGCACCATGTCGGGAAAAAGCAATATCTGTCGCGACATGGAGAGCTCGTCTGTGCTAGCATGAGCTATTCCCTGAATAATGCTGATGTTAAAAGGCTTATGAGTTGAATGCCTAGAAAAGAGATTTATAACCACCTCATCCTAGCCCAGATAAGCAGGATAAGTGCCTTCACGATATCAAGTCTTCGAAGTATTTCCCCCATGGGCGATTCTGCGAAGCTAAATAATTTTCTACCAGAAAAGCGCAGAAAATTATTTCTAAGTTACTAAAATAAAAAGGGAGGACCTTAATGGAACGAGTGAAACGTTTGGTGCTTGATGTTTTAAAGCCGCATAATCCGAATCCGCTGGAGTTTGCCAGGGCATTGGTCAGCTTATGTGTTGGGTACGAGGTCCGGCTGGTTGTTGATGAGATGGATGAAAACACTGAAAGCATTATTCTAGAAATCTCTGCCCATGATATTGATTACGAACTGATTGCAGAAAAGATAAAGGAGATGGGCGGGTCTATTCACAGCATAGATGAGGTTGAAGTAGTGAACACCTCGAAAGATGAAGAAGAATAGTTTATGATTAGTTACGTTCAACCATGATTTCTCGTATCAAAACCTTTCTGCGTCTGACGCACGCCAGCAAAATTACGCGTCGCTATTTTGTGACCAATGGCTTTGACGGCGCTTTGACCATGCTGGGATTGAATATGGCATTTTATTATAAACAGCTCGTCGATATACATGTGGCTTTAGGCGCCTGTTTCGGTACTGCAGTGGCATTGATGATGAGCGGTTTCAGTAGCGCTTACATCAGCGAGACAGCTGAACGCAGAAAAGACCTTCATGATCTCGAGCAAGCCATGATACAGAATATGGAAGAAAGTGATCATGGTTATGCGGCGAGATGGGTGCCTTATCTGATTGCTCTGGTTAACGGACTTTCACCTTTCCTGATTTCTCTGCTGATTATTTCGCCATTATGGTTGTCAACCATCGGCATTGACCTGCCTCTTTCTCCAATTGAGACAACGCTGTTACTCTCATTCCTGATGATTTTCTTTCTCGGGCTCTATTCATCCCGAATCAGTGATCAATTCTGGTTGTGGGCCGGGATACGCGCCTTGATTGTGGCAATAATTACCTCGGGGATTATCTGGTTGGCCAGATGACTGAAAAAGGAACTCCCCCTTTGGGTTGAAAAAGGTTGGGTTACTGATTTATGTCTGAAATAAAAATTGATATCAAGACCACACCGTTTTCTGATTTGTCCCCTGAGGTAGAGGAAGCGCTGTGCCGTGAGGCAAGGGCCTGTTTTCCCCAATTCAAGGAGAGATACCGTCGCCGGTTCTACTTTGAATCTCTCCCCAGCGCTGTCTTCATCGCAAGGATCAACGACAATATAGCAGGTTTTAGAAACCTCGTGGAAAGGACCTGCCAGATCAATGACAGCGAGATCAGGATAGCAGGCATATCCCTGGCCGTTCACTCGGACTATCGCGGACGTGGTGTTGCAACCAAATTAACGGAACATATGCTGGACTATGTCCGCAATGAAAACTACGACATCGTAATGGCATTCGTCATCAACCCCATTGCCGTAGACATCCTCGAAAAATTCGGCTTCCGGCAAGTGCATCTTCCGATTAGATTTGTAGACAGCGAGACAGGGGTCCTATCGCTGATAGAGGACAAAACCTATGTACTCGACCTGAAAGAGGGCGCTTTTTTCGAGAAATTGAAGGATATCGAGGAAATTCATGTGGGCAAGGGAGTTTGGTAGCCCCGCAAGTAAATGAGAGAAGGAAGGTTAGCGGGAAGAGAATGCTGAAGAATAGAGATAATAAAGGGGAGAAGCTACTTAAAGAAAGATAAAAAAGGGACGCAAGCTTTCCTGTTGGTGTTTTTTTATAAGGAGGGGTGTTTGGCTTGTTAAGAATCATCTCCAGATTAATTCTCAAGCTCTTTGGCTGGCAGGTTGAGAAAAGCCTTC
>JADFVM010000136.1 GCA_015222555.1 Pseudomonadota bacterium | reverse complement strand
GTTTTAACCCTTTTTTGCTGTTTGCCCTTTCAAAATAATATTACCCACATCTATCTTGTAAATTTCAACCACTCTTGATGCTATTCGATCCAGATCATCACTCCTCAGGCCTATGAGAAATTTGACTGGAAACGTCCACTCTTGCCAATCTTGGCAGGTATTCGCATTTATCACTTTTTTAAAATCTTCTAAACTGAAAATTTTAAGGGCGTCCCGCTTCAACGCTTCACAAGGCCATCCCTATGAATTGGGGTCGGGCCAAGACCACTTATTGATATCTATAAATTAACATCCAAGTAATAGGTGTTTTCAGGCCCTATATCGCCCTTTTTGACCCCAAAATGGGCACCATAAGGAATGGAAGACTCTCGAAGTTGATAGGATTCTCGTGCCTAGATGCATATTCTTCCTAAGCCAGTACTCCCAAGTATTGATTTTACCCTGACACAAAAAAGCCCCATTCCCTTTACTGAATGTGAATAATGCTCTTTTTGCCCTAATAAGATCGATATAGGGGCTAAACAAGGGTGTTTCTACAGTTGTTCTTTAATAGTTTTAGGGATAGTACTCCCATTATTCGTTCTCGCATTCATAATCTATTCGCACCAGCATAGTCCGCCGCGGCTTGAAAGGCTTCCTCACCGCTTCTGCCGCACCGAGGCTGAGGGGCTTGTGCACAGTGAGGAGCTACGAAAAGTAGTGGAGGAAAGGAACTAATCTCGTCCCATGAGCTTATAGACCATAACGTCCCGGCTCTTGCCCTTTACCTTTACGGCGGGGAGTTGCTCCATTTGAAACCTGCCGGTGACCAAATCGTGAGTGGTCTGACTCAGAATCACATCACAGGAAAATTTTTTAGTAAGCCCTTGGATCCGGGATGCAAGATTTACCGTATCTCCCACCAGGGCATAGGAACTCCTCTCTTTGCTTCCGATAATCCCGGCCAATACCGCGCCTGTATGAATGCCGATGCCGTGACGCAAGGGCGAAACCCCTTGTGCTTGAAAACGCTCGTTCAATAGGGTCAATCTCTCCTTCATCTCCAGGGCGGCACGCGCAGCCAAGTCCGGGTGATCGTCCCGGGGCACAGGTGCACCAAACACCGCCTCGATTTCATCACCCACGTATTGGAGAATCAGACCCTGGTTTTGTTTGATGGCTTCTGCCATCTCCGAGAAATACTGGTTCATGATTCTGACCACTTTTTGAGGATGAGTGGACTCGACAAAAGGCGTGAAGTCTCTGAGATCTGAAAACAATAATGTGGCTCGGGTCATTTCCCCATCTAAAGAGACCCTGCCTGCCAGAATCTCATCCCGTATTTCCTGTGTAATGTATTTTCCAAAGGATTCTTTCATTGCCTCAGACTCTTTCAGGCCCTTTATCATCCTGGCAAAGCCCTCGCCCAGGCCGCCGATTTCATCGTTTGAAACAATGCGTATACAAACATCCAGGTTTCCCTTCTCCACCTCCTTCATGGCCTTTTCCATCTCCTTTATCGGAGCGGAAACGCTTTTGGATACAAAAAGCGACAGTACCAGTGACATGGCAACACCGAGCGCCGTAATAAAGAAAATCTGAAACACCAACTCGGAAATAATGTGCCCTCCCATTACGGCATCCGCCGACAGCAACGCCTGTGCCTTGTAGTAAGCAGAGAAGCTGAGAACGGTCAGTGGGAGCAAACTGATCATAAGAAATACCACGAAAAGCCGTACCCTCACACTCAGCTTAAAAGCGCCGCTCACACGACTCATATCCCCTTCCGGGAAAAAACTTGGGAGTTCTTTTCGCCACAGACTTTCCCCACAAAAATAGATAAAAAGAACAGTGAAGGAGCCGCCGATACAGCTAATGCCAAAGATCCGTCCCAGGCTCTCTGAAAGCGTTATCGAAGGCATCCCAAAAAAGGTTTCCAGGATAGCGGGCTGCAGCATGCCGAAAATGAATCCTGCCATGACCCAGGCGATGAGGCTGCTTCCCGCTATTACCGGAATATTCTGAAGGGCCTTTCGCCTTAGTTGTTCGGCGGAAGGCCCGCTGATATCATTTATGGATAATTTACTCTTGAAAAACTCGTCCAGCGGATGAGACCATCGGTTCAGCGTCACCATAATGACTAAAAAAATGAGACCGGTCCCGATGACGAAGAAAATAACATAATGAATAGATGGACCTTCCCTAAGAGTACTATCCGGACCTACACTGACGAAGGAAAAATAAAGAAAGGTAAGCAACGCACCCATCAGGTTCCCGATGACACTTAAGAGGGTCAGTTTTAACCTCATGATGAACCTCGTTTCTTACTTCACACTCATCTTTTTCACCCAAACCTCATTGAAAATTTCAAATCGAGTCGGGGCATGGCAGTATTCCCCTCAGTTCACTTGTTTTTGGGAAGCCTATGTTTTTATTCGCTTCTATTCAAGGATAAACAAGAAACACACAAGAACACAGGCGTGCTTCATTCCCATCGGCGAGCTGGGACAAGCCTTAACGACTCCCCTGATTCTTCCGGTCAGCCAAACGGGTCAGATTTGATTATATATGTTGAATGTCAATGATTAGAAGCTACGGCCACCCTTTGGTCCTCATCTGTCACGCCCTCGTCCTCCTCTGCCACCGCCGTATCCTCCTCTGCCACCACCTTGTCCTCCTCTGCCACCGCGACTTTCGGTGCGAGGGCGAGCCTCATTCACGTTAAGCGCTCTTCCTTTTAGCTCTTTGCC
>JADFVM010000135.1 GCA_015222555.1 Pseudomonadota bacterium | reverse complement strand
ACGGGAAAGGGCTTCAAATCTCTTCCATTAAATCGGAAGACGGCTCAGCTCTCACCGTACATGTTTCCCCCGAATCTCCTTGAGCCTTAAAGCCCGGACAGTAACATCATTTGCCCGCGGATTCTGAGAGATCATTTCAGACGCGCACTGGGGGGCCAGGGTTGCGTTCATAACGGCATTGATAGAAACTGATCAAGTACGCCTTGGTTTAAAGGCGGCTGATCAAGTTCGCGAATGCCAGGCCGATCAGGTTCGCCAGTTTCGAACAGGGCGAATTGTTTATATATTTTAATATTTCACCAGCATGCCAGGAGCTAAATAATGAGCATCCGTGTAATGGTCGATATGTCAGTCACTTTGTTACATCATGGTCATATAAGACTTCTCAGGAGAGCCGCAAAATATGGGGAGGTAGTGGTTGGGCTTTCAACAGACAAAGACATAGAGAAATATAAAGGACACACACCACTGCTGACATGGGAATTCAGAAAAGAGATACTGGAATCAATCAGGTATGTGTCAGAGGTCGTTGAGGTGCCCTACATTACCACCGACGCAGTGCTTGATGAGCATGGTGCCCAATTTCTAATACATGGGGACGATAATTTCAACACAGTCAGCAGGGACCGGCTGATTATATTGTCCAGGACCCCTGCGATCAGCAGCAGCATGCTTGTGGAGTATAATCGTCAATGCAACCGGACCCGAGTAAAAGTAGTCAAGAATAAGCTGGCGCCACCGTTTAAAGAAGCGGAATTTGACATCTTGTACGGTGAGGGAATATCGTGATGCGTCGAGCTTATTGACATCGGAGTCGATAACGGGATCATTGGAAAAGACGGCTCGTGGTATCCACTCTCAAAAAACGAATTCTTATCC
Source organism: Pseudomonadota bacterium (assembly GCA_015222555.1). GTDB lineage: Bacteria > Desulfobacterota > JADFVX01 > JADFVX01 > JADFVX01 > JADFVM01. The sequence goes on along the minus strand of JADFVM010000135.1, from coordinate 671 downwards.
TTTACTTCTGTCGCTGAGGAAGTTTGCCATACCCGAGGATTGGTACGAGGCATCATTCTCGATGCCATTTTTTTTATGCTCTCAATAAATTAAGGAAAGTGAAAGCTGATGGATAGTAGCATGAATACTGAAGATAACAAAAGGTTAGATGAATGGCTTAAATCAGAAGAACCAATAGACCGAGGTAATGCAATCAAGGCGCTAAAGGAGGTCAAACAAATCCTGGATAGTTTCGGAGTGACCTTTTTCCTTCGACAGGGAACCTGTCTTGGAGCGATTAGAGATAACGATTTACTGCCATGGGATGACGATGTCGACATGGGTTCGGTAATCGGATTTCACGGTGTAACCGAGAAGTCACTTGATCAGATTGTTGTAGCTTTCAGGAATCATGGTTTTCTCGCCAGAATAGATCATCTGAGTGTAAATTTATATATACCACTGGTTAAGTACTCAACAAGAGTTGACTGGCTGTGCTATAAGGTCGTTGATGATTACATCATCCAATTCCCCTTCCAAAAAACCCCCCTTAGTCTGTTTACGGTATTAAAGGAAATAACCTTTCTCAAAGAGACTTTCCTTGTGCCGAATCCACCCGAGGAATACCTGCGTCTAAAATATGGGGAAAATTGGAAGACCCCTAAAAAACCTGGGGATTATGAAGAGGATGT
>JADFVM010000134.1 GCA_015222555.1 Pseudomonadota bacterium | reverse complement strand
TATGATGCTCATGGCGGTTATAACGGCACTCGTTTAACTTTTTATACAAACCGCCGTTTTGATCACAGCTGGTTTGGCTTTTTTGCACGATACGATACACTGGCCGGTGCTACATTCGAAGATAGCCCCTTGGTCAAGCAAAAAAGTTATTTTTTCATCGGTGCCTTAATAGCCAGTATATCTACATATGACGGAGAAAAATAAAGAAGAAATAAGTTTCAACCGCCGTCATTTACTTACGTTTTTATCTGCTATAATAAAAATGCGCCCATGAGAGCTACACATCATAAGTAATAGCGCATAGCCAAACACTCCTGCAAATAAGAGTATTTAAATCATGGCCATAAGCTGGTTTACAGAGCTACACCCCATCTATCAAACCCTGGTAGCAACATTTTTCACATGGGGCATGACGGCGCTTGGAGCAGCGATTGTCTTTTTCTTTAAAACTATTAACAGAAAAGCCCTCGACGGAATGCTCGGCTTTGCAGCAGGCGTCATGATCGCTGCCAGTTTCTGGTCCCTCCTGGCGCCTGCCATAGAAATGGCGGAAGAAGGGCCTCTTCCCTCCTGGGTTCCTGCTACAGTCGGATTTCTTGCCGGCGGCTTGTTTCTCTGGGGCGCAGACAAGATCTTACCCCATCTCCATCCCGGCTTTCCTATGGAAGAAGCGGAAGGGATCAAAACAAGCTGGCAGCGCAGTGTTCTTCTTGTCCTGGCCATTACATTACACAATATTCCGGAAGGCCTCGCTGTGGGCGTCGCCTTCGGGGCAGTGACATCCGACATTCCTTCGGCAACCCTGGCGGGCGCCATCGCCCTAGCCATCGGCATAGGGATTCAAAACTTTCCTGAAGGAACAGCCATCTCTGTCCCCCTGAGGCGGGAAGGAATATCAAGAATTAAGAGTTTCTGGTACGGACAGATGTCTGGTGTCGTTGAACCCATAGCCGGTGTTATCGGTGCAGCAGCCGTTATTCTCATGCGCCCCATCTTGCCCTACGCCCTCGCCTTCGCCGCCGGGGCCATGATCTATGTCGTTGTCGAAGAACTTATCCCCGAATCCCAGCTCAATAAAAACACCGATCTTGCCACAGTGGGGGCGATGGTCGGCTTCGCCGTCATGATGGTCCTCGATGTTTCACTGGGATAATCTTCTCCTTCATTTCAAGCTTGCAACCTTAATTTTTCAATGTAGACCATTTTTACTATTTGAAAAACCATGCGGCAGAGACACCTTTTTTTTTGACTTAAAAAGTGCTTATTATTATCAAGATATTTTATAGATAAAAAGGCTTGAACTTTTACAAGCTCAAAGGCATAATCAAGAGAGCTACTTACAAGTATTTTAACTTTAAATAAGTGGAGGCATCATGATAGGCGGCACGCATAATCCAGACTATGGATTAGAAAAACACGAACTGGAAAATGTTGGTCACGTCTACTGGACCTGTGTTCCTCCCATACTTTATGAAGAGTCTATCAAGCGACGGGAAGGAGTGATCTCTTTTCGTGGGCCTCTTATTGTCAGAACCGGTCATTATACAGGCCGCTCTCCTGGCGACCGCTTCCTTGTTCAGGAGGAAACGAGCAAGAAAAATATATGGTGGGGTGAGAGTAACCGGCCTTTCAGTAAAGAAAAATTCGACTCCCTGTTCCTGAGATTGCAGGCCTACCTTCAGGGGAAAGACATATTTGTTCAGGACTGTTATGTGGGGGCAGACCCGGACTACAAAGTCCCTGTCCGCGTAATTACAGAAGACGCCTGGCATTCCCTCTTTGCCAGGATCATGTTCAGGAGATTGGAAAGTGAAGCTGAGTTAAAGAGTTTTGTCCCTCAATTTACAGTAATAAATGTTCCAAGGTTTCACGCCTCTCCAGTCCATGACGGCACGGCCTCCGAAGCCTTTGTGTTAGTCAACCTGGAAAAAAGGCTCATCCTGATCGGTGGCACCAGTTATGCGGGAGAGATCAAAAAATCTATTTTCAGTGTCCTGAATTACCTGCTTCCCGAAAAGGGCGTTCTTTCAATGCATTGTTCTGCAAATAAAGGCAAAAGAGGCGATTGCGCCCTCTTTTTTGGCCTTTCAGGAACAGGAAAAACAACCCTTTCAGCCGATTCGAATCGTTTTTTGATTGGTGATGATGAGCATGGATGGAGTGACAACGGAATTTTTAATTTCGAGGGGGGATGCTACGCAAAAGTCATCAGTTTATGTCATTTAGCAGAACCTCAGATCTATGAATGCACACGGCGCTTTGGAACCATCCTGGAAAATGTTCACATCCATAAACAGACACGGGACATCGATCTTGATGACAAGTCACTTACAGAAAATACACGTGCAGCCTATCCACTGGCATTCATTCCCAATTCGGTGGAGAGTGGCAGAGGGGATCACCCGGAGAACATTATCTTCCTCACCTGTGATGCCTATGGCGTTCTACCGCCCATTTCCAAGCTGACACCGGAACAGGCAATGTATCACTTCATCTCCGGATATACGGCAAAAGTCGCCGGCACGGAGCGCGGCATTAAGGAGCCGGAAGCAACATTCAGTTCCTGTTTCGGCGCGGCATTTATGGTCAGAAATCCTACTGTATATGCGGCGCTTCTGGGTGAGAAGATAAAAAAACATAATGTCAATTGCTGGCTTGTCAACACCGGGTGGGTAAGAGGACCCTATGGCGTGGGGGAACGGATATCCATTCACTATACCCGTTCACTTCTGAATAATGCCCTTGAGGGAAAGTTGAATGGAGTTAAATATTACAGGGATCCCTTTTTCGGTTTGTCATTCCCCCTCGAGTGCCCTGATGTACCCTCAGACATTTTAAATCCGCGAGACTTATGGGAAAATAAAAACGATTATGATGCAAAGGCTAGTGAACTGGCAAGTCTGTTCAGAAAAAACTTTAAGGCTTTTGAAAAAGATGTAGATGAAGAGATTTTAATAGGTGGGCCTATTTGTTAATCCTTAATCCT
>JADFVM010000133.1 GCA_015222555.1 Pseudomonadota bacterium | reverse complement strand
TTTTGCTCATTCTGAGATAAAATTTTGACTCACTTTTTATCCTGTGCTATAAAACCGAGAATTAAGTGCTTGAAACATTATAGAATAAGGGCAGTTTTCTTTTCCTGCGTGAGGAAACTCTTTGAAATATAAAAATCCTCTTCCCACAGTAGATATCATTATAGAGAACGACTCAGGAGGCATTGTCTTAATTAAGAGAAAAAACCGACCCCATGGTTGGGCGCTTCCCGGTGGATTTGTCGATTACGGGGAATCGCTTGAGAACGCCGCAATAAGGGAAGCGAAAGAGGAAACCTCTCTTTGTGTTACACTTATTCATCAATTGCATACATATTCAGATCCTTCACGGGATTCCAGACATCATACCATTACAACAGTTTATGTGGGGAAAGCGTCAGGCAGACCAAGAGCGGCTGATGATGCAGCTGAAGCGGCTATATTTGATGAAACAAGTCTGCCCGACAATATGGCCTTTGATCACAGGGAGATCATCAAGGATTATTACAAGTGGAAGAAGTCATGTTAAATGAGGCGGAAAGGGAAGAACTTCTGAATATTGCCAGAACTTCTGTTCAGTCTGCTCTCGAAGGTAAGGCCTTTGACCTGATATCTTCCAGTGAAGCGCTTAAGCGAGAGGGCGGTGTCTTTGTCACCCTTCATAAAAAAGGAGAGCTCAGGGGATGCATCGGTATCTTTGAGTCAAACAAAGCTTTATATGAGACAGTTCCAGCCATGGCGCAGAGCGCGGCTTTCAAGGACCCAAGGTTTTCCCCCCTGCAAGCTGATGAAATGGAGGATGTCGATTTCGAAATATCCGTCCTTTCGCCTTTAAGGGAGATTTCAGACATCAAGGAGATAGAGATAGGCAAACATGGTATCTATGTTACAAAAGATTTTAACAGGGGGGTGCTTCTTCCCCAGGTTGCCACAGAACAGGGCTGGGATCTGGAAACCTTTCTGTCCCATACCTGCCTTAAAGCGGGACTTCCCTTTGATGAATGGAAGAGGGGCGTGAAGATAGAAATTTTTTCAGCACAGGTATTCGGTGAAAAAATGGAGTGTAATTGATGGGTTTAGGAAAACTGACAAATATCTACTGTATAGCTCTTATGGCTGTATTCATAATGCCCCTTTCAATGGCATGGTGTGAGACAAATGCTAAAGCAGTTGAGAATGAGGCGGATTGTTCCCCTCACATATTCAGTCTTATCCCCAATCAGGGTGAGCCTGCATCGCCCATAACGCTGTACGGTAAGAATTTATCCGTCGGCGTTAATCTCTATATGGGAGAAAAAGGGATTCCCTATAGCTTTACTACTGAAGGTGCGATTTCCTTTGAGGTACCCAAATTTGAGGTTGGCTCATATCCTGTTTATTTAAGATATAATGAAAACTGTGAAAGTGAGAAGATTAACCTGAAAGTGACGGAAAGAAAACCGGTTATATCAACTTTAATCCCGAATCAGATCTATTATTGCACTCCATCGAAGGACAGGGTGGTGCTACTTAAGGGTGACAATTTTTCCAAAGAGACTAAAGTTCTTTTTGATGAAGTTGTTGTGGGAAGTGAGTTTCTCAACAATAAAGCCATTGAAATCAAAGTGCCACAGGCAAATAGCGGACTTCACCATCTTCAGGTAATTAATCCCGGTGGAACAAAGTCTCTCGCCTATAATTTTTACATAGAAGGAAGGCCGGTCATTTATAATATCTCTGTCGGTATAATCTATAAAGGTCATTATGAACTGCTTGTAGAAGGAGAAAATTTCTTGTGGGGCTCTTTACCGCTTGTTGAAGGGAAGCGGGTGGACAGTGGTGTGACTTACCAGGGTTGTAATGTTCTTGTTTATGATCGGGCCCCCGAATCTGATCTTCCTTCAGAACTCTCCATCCAGGTCGTTAATCCCGACGGCCTGAGAAGCAATCTTTTTTATCTGGCTATTCCATAGTGACCCAGAGAGATAATTAACGTTTTTTAATAGTTAAGGATAGTTATATGCAAAGTAAAATGTTAATAAATGCGATTCATCCTGAAGAGTCAAGAGTCGCCATTCTTGAAGGCGGTGTTCTTCAGGAACTTGAAGTGGAGTTCTCCGGTAAAGGCGACGCGAAGGGTAATGTTTACAAGGGAAAGGTAGCCATGATTCAACCCTCAATCCATGCTCTTTTTATTGATTATGGGGGAAATAAGCATGGCTTTTTGCCCTTTCCAGAGATCCATCCCTCTCTTTACGGTAGAAAAAGCGAGGAAGAGGGAGGCACTGAAGGGGAAAGGCCTACCATAGAAAAGAATATGAAGGCCGGCCAGGAAATTATGGTGCAGATTGTCAAGGAAGAAAGAGATAACAAAGGGGCCTATCTCACCACCTATATATCGATTGCAGGGCGCTATCTGGTTCTTATGCCCGGATCAAAAAAGGGAGGCGTCTCCAGAAAGATCGAGAGTGAGGCTGAAAGGGCCAAGTTAAGGGAGGACGTTTCCTTCCTCGACGTTCCCGAGGATATGGGACTCATTATACGGACAGCGGGGATGGGTAGAACCCGGGGAGAGCTAAAGAGAGATTTGACAAATCTTCTCAGGGTTTGGAAAGGAATTAAAGACAAAGAGGCAAAGCAGAAGGCGCCGTCCATAATCTATCAGGAAGGGGACATCGTTATAAGAAGTATTCGCGATTATTTTTCTTCCGAAATGAATGAAATCATTGTTGATAACCTTGAGGTGTATAAAAAAGCAAAAGATTTTATGAAACTGATGATGCCGAGGTTTCAAAACAGGGTAAGACTTCATCAGGAAAATATCCCCCTCTTTTCAAAGTTTAATCTTGAGGAGCAGATAGAGTCCATTTATGGCAATACCGTTCTTCTCAAATCGGGGGCTAGCATTGTCATTGATCCAACAGAAGCACTCGTCTCAATTGATGTTAATTCAGGACGGTCCAAGGGTGAAAAAAATATAGAGGATACCGCTTTCCAGACAAATCTTGAGGCTGCGGCCGAGGTTGCCAGGCAGTTAAGGCTCAGGGATCTTGGAGGGCTGATTGTCATAGATTTCATCGACATGAGGCAGAAAAAACATGTTATCGATGTAGAAAAAGCGCTTAAAAGCAGCTTGAAAAGAGACAAGGCAAGAATCGATGTAGGTCGGGTCTCAAAATTCGGACTGCTTGAGATGTCTAGGCAGAGAATTAAAAGTTCTTTGATGGAGAGAAGTTTTGTCGCCTGTCCCAACTGTGCAGGTAGAGGGACTATCAAGTCTGTGGAAAGCAATGCTCTTTACCTGCTGAGAAAGATTCATGCGGCGGCCATAGATAACAATATAACAAATGTAGATCTTCTTCTGCCTGTAGAGATTGCGGAATATCTTCAGAACAGGAAACGGGGGGAGCTGTTAGATATAGAGACGGACCACGGTGTGAAGATCGTTATAAAGGGACAGCAGGGCATTCCTGTGAACAGCTATAATATGGAGGTGACGAAGAAAGAGGCTGTCCCGGACACAGGCAAACCCAAAATAGATAAAACTCCAGATAAAGAGACTTTATCTTCCGATGAAAAGGGTAAAGTAGAGCCTGAAAGAAAACCAAGGCCCAGAAAGAAACCCTACGGCAGTGCTAGAAGGAGAGGGAAGCCCCAGGAAAAGAAAGCCGGTGATGTCGTTGAGAAGAAAGCCGGTGGTGTCGTTGAGAAGAAAGCTGTACCCAATGAAGTTGAAACAGAAGGTTCGTCTGAAAAGGGGCTTCTTGGCCGGATTCGTTCAGCTCTTAAAGGGGATTAAGTTGGGTCTCTCCGGAAACTCCCTTTCTCTTCTTCAGGCGACTTCAAAAAAGATGTGCTGATTTTTAAGTTTGTAGGCCCTTGATATTAAGGTGGACAAAAAAGGAGAGGTTAAAGCCTTTCCTTTTTTAATCCCTAGCGGGTGCATTCCCCGCGGCTTGCCGCGATATATTAAGAAGGTTATCTCCGCGCTCATACCCCGCTGCTTGC
>JADFVM010000015.1 GCA_015222555.1 Pseudomonadota bacterium | reverse complement strand
TGGAGGCGGCGGGAGTCGAACCCGCGTCCGGAAATCCTACGCCTGGAACGTCTACATGCTTATTTCGGGTTTTTGATTTAATGCCCGGGATCTCCCCCGATCACGGATGCCCGAACACGATCTCATCTAAAGTTTCGCCCTTGCCACGAAGAGAATATGACAAAAACTATCCTGCTGAATGACGTTCTATCCCCTCCCGCAGGAAAAAAGAGGTAGAACGTTAGCCGTGATTAAGCGGCTAAAGCGTAATCAGAATCGTTAGCGATTATGATTGGTTCTGTCCTTTTTACGAGTTAACAGAGCTCGACATGCAGTCCCGGTTTCATCATCCCCGTCGAAACCGTGGCGCCCCCATATTGAAAGGTTATTTCAAAGAACTGTTTACTTAGATGACAGTAATAATCCAATAGTTCATATTATAGCAGGAACACTTTATTTTTTATACAAAAAATATGTCTGAATGCGTCTCAGACGTAAATAAACTGCATTATTAGGAATCTGTGAAGAGCTTATGACATCTAATCAATAAGCAGTAAACAGAGGAGACAAAATTCTGAACCCTTTAAAAAGAAGGAGGGTGAAATGAACAGGAGAGTCATGCTGGTTGAAGACAATGGCGGTTGGGGAATATATGATGCTCTGAACGGCGATAAACTTTTTATTGGATTAGAAGATATTGACTCGGCAATTGGAAAGGCCAGGCAAGAGGCTTTTGAGGCGCCGCACAGAACAGAGACGGGGCAGTTTTTTCTGGATATGAACGGTGAACCTCTTTATGTTACAATTCCTAGTAAAAGCGGTACACTGGAACTTGAATATGCCGATGGCATGCCCTGCCTTGATTTTGAGCTTTGTCCAATCTGTAAAGGCCCCGCCTTTGGAAGGGCAGTTGGTAAGCATAACTGTTACTATTGTCAGAATTGTGAAAAAGATGTAGATTGTGTTCCTCCTGCTGAATGGATAGGGGGCCTGGATTAAGTATTGATGAGCATTCGAGAGCTAATCTTAAAAAACAGAACTTTTAGACGTTTCTATGAGGATCATCTAATAGAACGTAAGGACCTTGAATCACTCGTCGATCTGGCGAGGCTCTCCGCTTCAGCAGCCAATCTTCAACCCCTGAAATACCGCATCTCCTTTGAAGCTGAAAGCAATTCCCGTATCTTTCCTCATCTATCGTGGGCTGGTTATTTGTCCGATTGGCCCGGTCCTTCTCAAGGAGAAAGGCCTTCAGCTTATATCGTCGTCTTACTGGATACCACTATTAGTGCCACCATCGACTGTGATCATGGTATTGCCTCTCAGCATATCACCCTGGGTGCTGTCGAAATGGGGCTTGGCTGCTGTATTATATCTGCAGTGGATAGGCAGGGTCTTAAAAAGGACCTTAAGCTTCCGGAAAAGTATAAAATCCTTCTTGTTATTGCCGTGGGTAAACCTAAGGAAAGGGTTCTCATCGATCCCATATCGGAAGATGGCGATGTCAAATACTGGCGCGATGAGAAGAAATACCATCATGTTCCCAAGCGCTTGCTGAAAGATATTATCCTTGATGAATAATAACTGTTAAGGAACACTTTTTTAGGCACTATCCTCTCGCATTGACTCATTTTTAACTTCTTTGCAATTCCAGTATTGTCCGGTTATAAAGTTGCATGCTGCTAATATGGACAATAAGAAGCTTAGCCCGGATGAACCGGATAAGTGTCTTTACGAAATCAAGTCTTCTACAGCTATTCTCCCATGGGCGATTGTGCGAAGCTAAATTATTTTCTGCCAGAAAATCGCAGAATATTATTTCTAAGTTACTAAAGTTCCGTCATTCCCGCATTTTTTAAGCGGGAATCCATGACTCAGGGCTTTCTGGATGCCCGATAAAAACACTCGGGCATGACAAATTCAATAAAACATCGCAATAGCAAAAACTTAGCCGGACAACGCTGACGCAATTAATAACTATCTCCTTTGCCGAGTGGATATTCACTTGAAAAAAACAGGTCGCTTTGCTATATTCGGCCTTTGCTTTATTACTCTACTCTCACCTTTTGAAGTGAGTGAATATGTGTCATAAAAATTATAAAATGATATTTTGAAGGGGATTTTAGACTATGAGTGACAAGAAAAAGATTGCAGTATTGCCTGGCGACGGTATAGGGCCGGAAATAGTCGGAGAGGCACTTAAAGTGCTGGAACTCATAGGCAAAAAATCAGGTTTTGAATTTGATACATCCAGCGGCCTTATTGGCGGTGCAGCTATTGATGAAACGGGCGGGCCCTTTCCTGAAGAGACAAAAGAACTTGTCCTATCTTCCGATGCTGTGTTGCTGGGCGCTGTGGGTGGTCCTAAATGGGAATCTCTCGACTATGCAATACGGCCGGAACGGGGACTTTTGGGTCTGAGGGCAACACTGGGAACCTTTGCTAATTTAAGGCCCGCAAAGATATACGATGTCCTGGCCGATGCCTCTACTCTGAAAAAAGAAATTATTCAGGGGATAGACATCATGGTTGTAAGAGAATTAACGGGTGGCATTTATTTCGGCCAGCCTAAAGGGGTGGAGACACTTGCCGATGGCTCAAAGAAAGGCGTCAATACGCTTGTTTACACGACACATGAAATAGAACGGATTGCGAAGGTCGCTTTTGAAGTGGCTAGAAAAAGAGACAAAAGAGTCTGTTCTGTCGATAAGGCCAATGTCCTTGAATGTACTGAATTGTGGAGAGAAGTCGTTACCGAAGTCCATAAGGATTATGCAGATGTAGAATTATCGCATATGTATGTAGATAACGCGGCCATGCAGCTTATCAGGAACCCAAAACAGTTTGACGTAGTGGTGACAACGAACATGTTTGGCGATATCCTTTCTGATGCCGCCTCAATGCTTACCGGATCGATCGGAATGCTGCCCTCGGCCAGCATCGGAGGCAAGGTGGGTATTTACGAGCCCATCCACGGAAGTGCGCCTGATATAGCAGGGCAGGGCAAGGCAAATCCCATCGCCACCATTATGTCGGTTGCCATGATGTTTAAATATGCCTTCGGAATGGATGAGGCCTATGACACCATTGACAATGCTATTGTCAGGGTTCTTGAAAAAGACCATCGTACGCCTGATATTAGGCAGGATGGCTGCAAGGTCGTCGGCTGCGAGGAGATGGGAAGACTTATTCTCGATGAAATTGAAGCCTAATTCTCCAGTGTGAGTTGAAGAGGGAAGATAGTTCTCCCCCTTTGAAAAGGGGGATTTTAATAAGGGAATGTGCAGGATGATAGCTATTTTTTGTGATTTTAAAAATCTCCCCTAACCCCTCTTTCTCAAAGAGGGGAACCCACAGAAAAATCTGAAGAACAAAATTAATTTGTAAGTTACTAAATCACCTTCATAGCGATCCAGCTACCTGCAATGAAAGTCCCCAGTGAACTCCCAAGGTTGGCAAGCACAACGACGAGAAGAATCCGGCTGACGGGATTCGTCCAGAATCCCTTGATGGATGAAGTTGCATTTGGCAGATCCTCCAGGTCGGCAACGGTTGGTTTCTTTACCCCTGCCTGAACGATACCCGATACCCAGCCCGTTGCTATCATGGGATTCAGGCTTGTAATAGGTGCAGAAACAAATGCCGTTATAATTGTAAGTGGATGGGCAAGGGCGATTGCCGCACCAAGAGCAGATAGAATACCATTAACCAATACCCAGATATAAATCGACTCTATTGATGTCTGAGCTCCACCCTTAAACATGCCGCCTACGATGAGGGCAATGATCAGTGCAGGTATGGTCCATTTCAGTATTGTGGGTATCAACGATTTTGGCGGTATCTCCATAAGCGGTTCAAGGTCGATCTTCTGGTGAACATAGTCTTCCATACCGGCAACATGACCGGCCCCGACGATGGCAAGAATCTTTTTGCCGGGTGCATTGCGGACTTTTTGTGCCAGGTAGATATCTCTCTCATCAATCAAACGTTTTTTCACTTCGGGAAACGATTTTGCGAAGGTCTCCATTACCTGCTCGAGCTGATCCTTGCTCTTCATCTCTTCAATCATGGCATCATCTATTTTTTCATCGATAAAGAGACTCATGAGCAATTGCATTATCATCTTCATCTTGTTCCAGAAGTTAAGATGGCCCCAGACGCGTTTTAGCGTAATTTCTATATCCCGGTCGGCGAGGACCAGGACTGAATTATGTATTTCAGATTGGGTTATCCCTTCCATCATTTCAGCTCCCGGCTGAACACCGATCTGAGAACCCAGCCTGCGGTAAAAGGATGATAAAATAAGTTGGGACAGGAGAAAAAGAGACTTCTTCTCTTTAACAACGCGGACGATATTCATCTGTTTCCATGCGTCTTTCATAATGATAGACTTGTGCCGGGCAGGGCAGAGTTCAACACAAATGGTATCAGGCTTCAAGGCTTCCGCTGCCTTACGTACATCTTCAACGCTTTCTTTTGATACGTGGGCCGTTCCAAGAAGAAAGATTTCCTTCCCGTCAACTTCTACACGCTTGACACTATCGGGAAGATTATAATCAGTTTTGTTCATGAAAAATCCAAGTTAGAGTGAATAATATGAAATAAACCGGCATTTTATATTGATAGCTCTAGTTATATATAGCTCACGTTACTGAGCTTTGAGACAGTAACAATAGCACTTTTATATATGGAGAGCTTTAATCATAAAAAGGATTCAAAGAAATTAATTAACAGGGAGGGAAGAACGTCCAGGTCAACATTCTTTCTCCTATATAAATGCTCTGATTAGAGTTTGTCAACCATTGAATAAAGCTCGTTATCCTCTTTTGAAATTCTGGCTGCAAGGGCATTAAATATTCCCTTTGTTTCCGTAATGAAATCCCCGGGATTGTCCTGAATCGTCTTTGAATGAGGCCATTTGTTAACATAAGTTTTAAAGGCATCGGCAATACCACCCATTTCGTCGATAAATCGTTTTGCCGTTGCACGAATATTTTCATCATCATGGTTAAGAAGTTCAGGATAAAGGTTTCTATCTTCAACGGCCAGGTGCATTCCTAATTTGCCCGCCAGGGTAGACAAAAGACTTCGTGCTTGTTTTGCGTCTTCCGCTAGTTTACTGGCATCTAACTGATCTGAAATCTGAGAAGCAATGCTTAACAGCTCCTGATGTTTTGCCCTAAAATCATCTGTTCTCCCCATCTAAACCTCCAATAATTCAAATTATTATTACCTCTCGAGCCTGAGAGGAGTTCTTGATGACGCGTGCCCGTGGTAAAAAAATTTAAGACAGAGCGCACGATCTACCTAAGCAACTAATATTATTATAATATATGTTAATAAAGAATGAATGTAAACTATTTATTTGTATGTCATTAAGAATTTTATAAATGGAACTCATCGTCGTGAAAGGAAGTCATCTCTGCCGTTTGAGGAAGTTTTTTAAACGACGCTGTAATAAATAGGAGCTGGACCTATCTTTCATTGCTATGATAAAATATTCGTAAAATAATGAAGGATCGATTAAAGTGAGCAAAAGAGAATCCTCCGGGGAGCCTGATGCATCTAGTAAAGAAGAGATAAAAAAAAGAAGTCCAAAACTCTTCAATGTATATATGCATAATGACAATTATACAACCATGGAATTTGTTGTTCATGCTCTTGAGTCTGTTTTTCACAAGTCCCTTACGGACGCGAATTCGATCATGTTAAGAATTCATGTTAAAGGTATGGGTAAGTGTGGCACCTATCCCCTTGAAATTGCAGAAACAAAGGTTAATAAAGTTCATTCAATGGCAAGAAAAGAGGAGTTTCCCTTAAGATGTTCTATAGAAGAGGTGTGAAAGGTAAAGATGTTTAGTCAAGACTTACAAATTGCATTATCTCTCGCCGTTAGAGAGGCTATGCGTCGCAAACACGAATTTGTGACGGCCGAGCATTTTCTCTATGCCCTCATTCATGATGATCGGGGAAGAGAGATAGTCAGCGGATGTGGCGGAGATGTGGATGCATTGAAAGAGATGTTGGAGGAATTTTTCGACAAACATATTGAGAGGATCGAGTCAGGAGCGGAAGAGGTTGTCCCGGAACAGACGATGGTCATGCAAAGGATTTTGCAGCGCATCGCCTTGCAGGTTCATTCCTCAGACAGGAAGGAAGTCCATGTGGGTGATGCTCTGGCTGCATTGATGGAGGAAAAAACCTCCCATGCCGTCCATCTGCTTGAAATGCAGGGAACAACCCGTTTGGATATTGTTAATTATATCTCCCATCCCCAATTTGGTTATGGCGGTGAAATTCAGGAGTCTCAACCATCAAAAATTGTTGAGGATGACGGTAAAGCAAAGAAAAAAACCGTTGTAGATCCTCTAAAGAAATTTACCGTAGACCTTGTGGCCCAGGCAAGGCAGGGAAAATTTGATCCCCTTATCGGGCGTGAAAATGAACTGGAACGAACCATTCAGGTTCTATGTCGAAGACGTAAGAACAATCCTCTTTTTGTCGGAGAGCCTGGCGTTGGGAAAACGGCCCTGGCCGAAGGTCTGGCTTTGCGGATCTGCGCAGATGATGTCCCCCCTGATCTGAAAGATGTTGCCATCCATTCTCTCGATATGGGGGCTCTGTTGGCGGGGACGAAATTCAGAGGTGATTTTGAAGAGAGACTCAAGGCGGTTCTGGCTGCTTTGGCTAAAAAGCCGGGAACCATCCTTTTTATAGACGAGATTCACACAATTGTCGGTGCGGGTGCAGTTAGCGGGGGCTCTCTGGATGCCTCAAATGTATTAAAACCGGTGCTTACAACTGGAGATTTGAGGTGCATTGGTTCCACGACTTATGAAGAGTACAGAAACTTCTTTACAAAAGACAGGGCGCTTTCACGTAGATTTCAAAAGATTGATATCCCTGAACCGACTGTAGAAGAAAGCATCGAGATATTACGGGGTTTGAGTTCAGTCTACGAGAAACACCATAATATGGTTTTAGAGGATGATGTGATCCAGTCTGCCGTGGAACTCTCAGCAAGACACATCAATGACAGGCATCTTCCCGACAAGGCCATAGATGTCATTGATGAATTGGGCGCTTATTTGAGGCTACAGAAAAGGAAAAGAAGAAAAGCGCGCATTCAGGATGTTGAAAAAGTGATCTCTAAAATGGCGCGCATACCTTCCCGCAATATTTCCATCTCAGATAAAAGGCGAATCAAAACGCTTGATCGCAATATTCTTAAAATGGTTTTTGGTCAGAATGAAGCTGTCAGTCTGCTTTGCAGGTCCATCCTTCGATCCAGGGCCGGCCTGAGAGATCCCGATAAACCGGTTGGCTCATTCCTTTTCACCGGCCCCACAGGAGTAGGCAAAACAGAGGTGGCAAAACAGCTTGCATTAAATATGGGGATCGAATTTATTCGCTTTGATATGAGTGAATATATGGAAAAACATGCCGTCTCACGACTCATCGGTGCACCGCCCGGTTATGTCGGTTTTGACCAGGGAGGGCTTTTAACAGAATCTGTTCAGAAGCACCCCTATTCAGTCATTCTTCTTGATGAAATAGAAAAGGCGCATCAGGATATCTATAACATCCTTCTGCAGGTTATGGACCATGGAACGTTGACGGATAATAACGGAAAAAAAGCAGATTTCAGGCATGTAATCTTAATAATGACGTCCAATGTTGGCGCACGTGAGATGAGCGCTACACCGATTGGCTTCGGTGAAGCTGTTCCAGGCAATATAACCCAGGCGGTGGAAAGAACTTTTTCTCCTGAATTCCGTAACCGCCTTGATTCAATTATCTCTTTTAGCTCTCTCAGCGAGCACGTCATGCACAAGGTTGTCGATAAGTTTATTGATGAACTCTCTAAGCGTCTTGAAGAGAAGGGCGTGTCACTCACGTTGAGCCCGGGAGCCAGGCGTTTGCTTTCCAAAAGAGGCTATGATCCAATGAATGGCGCAAGACCGCTGGCGCGCCTTATTGAGTCGGAAATTAGTGATGTTATCGCAAGGGAAATCCTCTTCGGCGCGCTGGATAAGGGTGGTGTTGTTGATATTGGTGTAAAGGGCTCAACGCTGACCTTCAAATACTCTTAGAAACCCCCTGTCGGGGAAGTCCATGTACCCACAAGCCTATCTGCAATGCCTGTATACCAACTGATCAATGAAGTCATTTTTCCGCCTCCCTGTCATGCTGAGCCAGACGGTTTGCTGGCTGTCGGTGGAGACCTGTCACCCGAAAGGCTTCTCCTTGCCTATGCCTCCGGTGTTTTTCCCTGGTACAGCGACAATGATCCCATCCTGTGGTGGTCGCCAGATCCCAGATTTATTCTGTACCCGAATGAACTGAAGGTATCGAGAAGCCTTGAAAAGACGATACGAAAAGGGAAGTTTGAGGTGACAATTGACAGAGATTTCGACAATGTAATTACTAACTGTGCTCAGGTGAGGGTGAAGAAGGGTGAAGGTACCTGGATAACTGATGATATGAGATCAGCCTATTGTCATCTTCACGAAATGGGTTATGCCCATTCAGTGGAAAGTTGGCACAACGGGATTCTTGTGGGTGGCCTTTACGGTGTGAGTCTGGGTAGGTGTTTTTTTGGTGAGTCCATGTTCAGCCTGATGACTGACGCCTCAAAAGTTGCCTTTGTTTCCTTGGGAAAAGAACTGGCAAAAAGGGATTTTGAACTCATCGACTGCCAAATGCCCAGCGATCATTTGATATCATTTGGGGCCAGGGGGATAGGGCGGGATCTTTTCATTAAAGGTCTTGAAAAGGGTGGCGTGAATCCAGCTGCTCTACATAACAAAGGTGATTTTCCTGTCTGCATAAATGACAAAAAAAATAATGAAGATGTTTAGTAGCTATTCAGGTCTCCCCCTTTGGAAAAGGGGGAAATCAATAGTTACGATGTTTACGCCTTTTGCCGGGTTATGGCACTAATTGCGGGGGGTTAACATCTTCAAAATGCTGGAGAGTTTATCTTTCAGTTCTTTTCTCTCAACGATAATATCTGCCATTCCATGTTCAAGTAAATACTCTGCTCTTTGGAACCCTTCCGGGAGGGGTTGTCTTATGGTTTGCTCTATAACACGTGGTCCCGCAAAACCTATCATTGATTTGGGCTCAGCGATTATGACATCGCCCAGCATTGCAAAGCTTGCAGTCACGCCGCCATAGGTTGGGTCTGTTAGAACTGAAATGTAGGGCAGGCCCGCCCTTTTTAGTTTAGCAAGGGCGGCGCTGGTCTTTGCCATTTGCATAAGTGAAAAAATCCCTTCCTGCATTCTGGCGCCACCTGAGGATGAAAAAACGATGACACCTGTTTTTTTCTCCAGAGCGCGTTCAATGGCTCGTGTTATCTTCTCTCCCACAACGGAGCCCATACTTCCGCCCATAAATTCAAAATTGAAAAAGGCGACAACCGTTTTGATACCGTTTATTTTCCCCTCAACAGATTCTATCGCATCTTTACATGACGTCTTTTTCTTCGCTTCCTTCAATCTGTCGGAATATTTTTTAGAGTCCTTAAATGAAAGAGGGTTTGTCGCTTCCAGATCAGTATCAATAAACTCAAATGAGGCTTCATCCATTATCATTGAAATACGTTTCGTTGCTGAAATGCGGAAGTGGTAATTGCACTTGGGACATACGTCGAGATTTTTTTCAACCTCTTTTTTATATATGATTTCGTTACAACTATTGCACTTTACCCAGAGTCCGCTGGGCATATTAACCTTTTTCTTTTCCACCTTAATCTTGGGTGCTTTACTGATGTTAAACCATGCCATAGATAAACTCGATTAATTTAATTAGATTCAGTAGGTTTTGTCTTGTTCCAGAATTGAAATATCGAAGTCGTCGATTGAAGCAATCTCATCCCTCAGGACATCCATAAACTTAGGTTTGAGGTGATAGAGATAGATCGGAATGTCGTTACTATTTAATTTCTTTAATTCTTCATTCATCATTTCAGGTGTCAGGTGTCCACTCATGATAGCAAGCTCATTCATTGAGTTCGGGAAAGAGGTCTCTACAAATACCGCTTTAATCCTGTCAGTTTCATTGGTCAGTTCCCAGAAGCGGCCGGTTGAGGCGGTGTCTCCCGATATGGCAAAAGAATTCTCATCATCAGAAATAATGTATCCTACTGCCGGCACTGTATGGTTAACCCTGACAGCTGTAACGGTGAGGTTGTTTACCTTGAAAGGAGTTTCCAGTTCGATTTCACGATATCTAAGGACGGGATTCTCCATAGTCGGTATTTTTGTAAAATCAGGCCATATTTTGTCATTGAGAAGGTGTTCCTTTAAGGCTGCAATCACTTCAGCAGAGCTGATAATATTAACTGGCTGTGAAATATTACCGATCACATTATCTGCCAGAAGAGGAATATCTTTTACGTGATCAAGATGAGCATGAGTTACGAGTATGTTTCGAATGCCGATCTGCTCATGGTGATCAAGAACTGAGGTGATTGCGCCTGCATCAACAAGTGTTGAATCATCGATTTTAAAACAGGTCGTTCTATAACCGGGCATTTCAGCCCCGAAACACCCCAGTATTTTTATTTTCATATTAACCTATTCAAGCTCGGATAAAAATCCGACTTAATCTTCACCAAACTGTTCCTTAAGTGTCAGGAAATCGAGAAACTTTCTAAGCTTGACGATATCTGAAATTATAATACTATCTTGTGAAATTGTGATAAGTCTCACCTTAATTACTTTATTAATAATTTCCTGAACCTTTCCCTGGTCAAGGCCTGTTCTCATCGCAAGATCCTTGAGAGTGACTTTTATCTTTATACCATCATCTACCTGTTCGCCTTCATTTTCTCCCAGCTTTGCCAGAGTGCTGATGACCTTACTGTTGTTGTCCTTGATCATTAAATTTTCAATCTGTTCATCGGCCTGTTTTAGTCTTTCAGCAAGCTTTGTTATCATTCTGACAGCTATTTCGGCATTCCCCTTGATCATTGATTCAAAGGTTTTGGAATCAATCACAAGCAGTTCACAATCTTCGGCGATTTCTGCTGTGGCTGTCCTCGGCTCGTTATTGAGGATGGCCATTTCTCCAAAAAATTCCCCGGGAGGGAGTATGGCAAGTGTTTTTTCGACGTCTCCCACCTTTTTTGTGATTTTTATTTTCCCCGACTGAATGACATACATCTGGTTGCCCGTGTCACCGTCTTTAAAAAGGATTGTGCCTGCGGGCACCTTTTTCCCGAATTTTTGAAAGAGCAGGTTTTCCTCACTCATATAAAAACCTCCAAAATATTGATACTATTAATGTTCTTTTGATATCAGATGGTATATGCAATGTCAAGGAGATAAATCGTCAGATGACTCCTGTTTATTGCCGGCAGATACCCATTTTTAAGTCATTCACCAGCTTCTTCACTGCTGTAATTCTTTCACCTGCAGAGCTACTTTCTTCAATTAGCTTAACAATGGCGCTTCCGATGACGACACCATCTGCATAGGTAGAGACCTGGCCTGCCTGTTCAGTGTTTGAAATGCCAAAGCCCACAGCAACCGGTTTGTTCGTTACAGTCTTTATCTTATTAATCATTGGCGCGATGGACTCACTCAACTTGGTTCGAATCCCGGTGACGCCTGTGAGGGAAACATAATAAATGAAGCCTCTCGACTTTTTCGATATGAGAGATATCCTTTTATCACTGCTCGTCGGTGACAGCAGGAAGGTAAGGTCAATGTTATGTTTTTGGGCCGCCTGTGTGATGTATTCACCTTCGTCCGGCGGCAGATCGGGAATGATTAGTCCATCGACTCCACATTTTTCTGCGTCCTGTAAAAAACGGAGCTCCCCATATTTAAATATGATGTTGTAATAAGTCATAATGACAATGGGAAGCTGAGAATCTTTTCTCACCTGTTGGACCATATCAAAAACTTTCTCTACCGTTGTTCCCGATGCAAGGGCTCTCTCGGAAGCCCTCTGGATAACGGGCCCATCGGCGAGGGGGTCGGAAAAGGGAATACCCAGTTCGATAATGTCAGCACCGGCTTCTTCAACTGCATAAATGAGATCTTCCGTAACTTTTAAGGAGGGATCTCCGGCCATGATATAGGTAATGAGAGCCTTTTCGTCTTTTGACTCTAATTTTTTAAATCTCTCGTCAATTCTGTTCAAAATTCGACCCCCAGTATGTTTGCAACATGGTTGACGTCTTTATCACCACGACCGGAAAGGTTTACAATAATGACTTCATCTTTTTTCATTTTCGGGGCTGTCTTGATGACCTGTGCAATGGCATGAGCGCTCTCAAGGGCAGGGATAATACCCTCTTCTCTGCTTAACAGTTGAAAGGCATCGAGGGCTTCTTTGTTGGTTGCATAGCTGTATTCTATCCGTTTGGCATCTCTATAGAAACAATGCTCCGGCCCGACACTGGCATAATCGAGGCCGGCCGATACAGAATGTGTTTCCAGAACCTGCCCATATTCATCCTGTAGGAGATAACTTTTTGTCCCTTGCAGGATTCCGACAGAACCTCCTGCAAAGCGGGCTGCATGCTTTCCACTTTTTATGCCTTCACCGCCCGCCTCCACACCAAGCATTTTTACACCGCTATCTTTCAGAAAGGGGTAAAAGAGGCCCATGGCATTGCTACCTCCACCGACACAGGCGATGAGCAGGTCGGGCAGGCGACCTTCAGCTTTCATTATCTGCCTTTTTGCTTCTTTTCCTATGACAGACTGATAATCTCTTACCATCATAGGGTAGGGATGAGGGCCGAAGACGGTCCCCATGATATAGTTAGTATCTCGAATATTGGTGACCCAGTCTCTGATCGCCTCGTTGATGGCGTCTTTCAGTGTTTTGCTGCCATTATCAACGCCGATCACCGTAGCTCCAAGAAGCTTCATTCTGAAGACGTTGAGGGCCTGTCGCTGCATATCCTCTGTTCCCATATAGACGTCACATTGAAGACCTAAAAAAGCGGCGGATGTGGCTGTGGCGACACCGTGTTGACCTGCGCCGGTTTCCGCTATGACCCGGTTTTTCCCCATCTTCCTGGCCAAAAGAGCCTGGCTTAAAGCATTGTTGATCTTATGGGCACCGGTATGGCAGAGGTCTTCTCTTTTAAGATAGATTTTTGCTCCGCCCAGTGCTTTTGTGATCTTTTCGGCGTAATATAAAGATGTGGGCCTCCCCACATAATTAGCGAGGTAGTTGTTTAAAACATCCCTGAAATCCTTGTCACGCTTTGTTGCTCGATAGGCTTTTTCAAGCTCCTCAAGAGGCGCCATGAGGGTCTCGGGAACGAATTTCCCGCCATAAATGCCAAAATGTCCTTTACGATCCGGTATCAATTTAACCTCCATGAAAATTGATCAAGATAGCACATTAAGCTCCGTAAACTCAAGCAATTTGTCTTGTAATGCAGGGCGTAATCCTTTAAAGTAAGGGGTCTTTTAAGTCGTATTAAAGGGGAAGAAGCAGGTCAGAGCGATGTCACAAAAAAATAATTCTGGAGAAAGGTTTTAATCCAATATGCAAAAAGAAAATCCATATACAGGTTTCCAGGGATTGCTGAATATAATGAAGGCCCTGAGAGGCCCGGGAGGCTGCCCCTGGGACAGGGAGCAAAGCAAGGAGACTCTCAAGCCTTTTGTCATTGAAGAGGCCTATGAGGTCATTGAGGCTATTGACAGCGGCAATGTGAATGATATCAAGGAAGAGCTGGGCGATCTCCTTCTACAGGTTGTGTTTCTCGCTCAGCTGGCCGAAGAGGCGGGCGAATTCAATATGGATAACGTCATTCAAGGCATCTCCGATAAACTGGTGAGGCGTCATCCACATGTCTTTGCCGGTGAAACGAAAGAAACGGCTGAGGAAGTGCTTAAAAAATGGGAGTCTATCAAGATCGATGAGAGAAAGGAAAAGGCCTCTTCTTCTGTGCTGGAAGGCGTTCCCAAGCAGATGCCGGCACTCTTGAGAGCCCATCGCATTACGGAAAAGGCATCCCGTGTCGGCTTTGACTGGACGTCTATAGAACAGGTTTTTAATAAGCTGGAAGAAGAATTAACTGAGTTTGAAGAAGCGGTGCGGGAAAAAGACAGGATCAATATGGAAGATGAGCTGGGCGATGTCATTTTCGCCCTCGTCAACATCGGAAGATTCCTGGAAGTTAATCCCGAGGAAGCATTAAAAAAGACAATTTCGAAGTTTATTAACCGGTTTACCCATATAGAAGAAGGCCTCAAAAAACAGGAAGTCGATATTCGGGATGCAGGGTTTGATGAGATGGAAAAACTATGGATTGAAGCGAAGGCCTTTGAAAAAATAGAAAAGGAAGGAAAAGCCCAATAGACAATTGATATTATTGGCCTGATAGGGTATTCTCAGAAATCAAATTTAGAGAGGAATTAGTCAATTGAGTAGCGATAAATTTAATGTGGCAGTCGTTGGCGCCACGGGATTAGTGGGACAGGAAATCGTCTCCATTCTTGAAGAGAGGAGCTTTCCCGTAGGGAACCTGAGACTTCTGGCCTCGGAACGTTCTGCCGGCACGTCTATGGAGTTTAAAGGGCAGAATTACGACGTCGAAATTTTATGCGAAGATTCATTTAAAGATATCGATATAGGACTCTTTTCACCCGGCGGTTCTGTTAGCGCCAAGTATGCACCAATGGCCGTCGATGCCGGCGCTGTTGTTATAGACAATACAAGCCACTTCAGGATGGATCCGGACATTCCCCTCGTCGTACCCGAGGTGAATCCAGAAGAGATTGCCCGGTTTAAAAACAAAGGCATAATTGCAAACCCTAACTGTTCGACTATACAGATGGTCGTAGCTCTAAAGCCGATTTATGATGAAGTTGGCATCAAAAGAATCATCGTGTCCACCTATCAGGCTGTTTCAGGTGCGGGGAAGGACGCCATCGATGAGTTGCATGATCAAACTGTGGCCATTCTGAACCAGCAGGCCGTAGATTGTAACGCCTTTCCTTATCAGATCGCTTTTAACTGTCTGCCGCAAATTGATTCCTTCCTTGAAAATGGATATACAAAGGAAGAGATGAAAATGGTGAATGAAACAAGAAAAATATTCGGCGATGACTCCATTAAAGTTACTGCCACAACGGTCAGGGTCCCTGTCTTTTTTGGGCACTCTGAATCTATAAACATTGAAACTGAAGATAAAATTACTGCAGATGAGGTAAAAAAACTGTTATCCAATGCCCCTGGTGTTCAGGTCGTCGATGATACAAAGGCGCTTTTTTATCCCCTTGCCATAGAAAGCGCAGGTCGTGATGCTGTTATGGTGGGCCGTATCCGGGAAGATGAATCGATTGACAAAGGATTAAATCTTTGGGTCGTTGCCGACAATGTGAGAAAAGGCGCAGCGCTCAATGCGGTCCAGATTGCTGAGACGTTAATTAAAGAGCATTGGTAGGGATTTGTCTCTAATATTTGCAATGTGTTAGTTTGATATAGTTTAGTAATACTATGTATTTAAAGAAAAATAACGTAAATGCCTGAGAGATGAAGTTGATTCAGGATATTACCCTGGGGCAATATATGCCAGGCAATTCATTTGTCCATCGCCTGGATCCACGCACAAAAATATTTCTCCTTATACTATACATAGTAACTATATTCCGAACAGATAAGCTTTTTGCCCTTTTCATGCTCTGTTTACTCGTCTTTTTGACGCTCAAGCTCTCACGATTTACATTCTCCTTTGTCCTTAGGGGGGTAAAGATCTTTTTCTGGTTATTTACCTTTACAGCGATCTTTCATCTTTTTTTTACGGCAGGTGACTCAATTTATCCCTTTCCAGTATTAGGCGTCAATATGACTTATCAGGGGTTGAATTCTGGAATTGTTGTGTTTGTTCAGCTTTTTATGGTTATTATGATAGCCAATTCCTTTACCTTGACGACCTCGCCGGCCGAGTTTAGGCAGGGAGTTGAGAGAATGCTTACACCTTTGAAAAAGATTGGAGTCAACCCCGAAGAGGTGGCCCTTATGATCTCTCTTGTTATTCGTTTTATACCCATATTGAAAGGGGAGGCGATAAAAATCCTGAACGCTCAGAAAGTGAGGGGTGTTGATTTCAGTCAGGGTCCTATTGGTAGAAGAGCAAAAAATATGATTTCCATAATAGGACCACTCTTTGTAAACCTGCTTATTCGAACGGATAACATCGTTTATGCCATGCTATCAAGAGGTGTCGGGCAGTGCTCTAAACGGGGAAATTTAAAACTGTTGAGTTTCAACGGGGGCGATGTTGCATCAATCATAGTTATGTCCTTATTTTCATCTTTCATATTTTTGAAATATTGACAGCGATTCAGCTGACATGTTAAGTTTTATCATTTGTAAATGTTTAAAGAAGTGGAGGTATGAGTGAAAAAAACTGGAGCCCAAATACTGCTTGAGTCACTCAGGCTTGAAGGCGCGGATATTATTTTTGGTTATCCGGGTGGGGCTGTATTGGATGTGTATGATGAACTCTTTAATTTTCCTATCAAACATATACTGGTTAGACATGAACAGGCGGCTGTTCACGCCGCCGACGGGTATGCCAGGGCAACTGGAAGGCCGGGGGTCTGTCTCGTAACTTCGGGGCCCGGTGCGACAAACACGGTTACCGGCATTGCAACGGCTTATATGGATTCTATTCCCATTGTTGTTTTTTCGGGGCAGGTTCCGTCGGCTTTAATCGGTAACGACGCCTTTCAGGAAGCCGATATTGTTGGAATTACCCGACCATGCACAAAGCATAACTATTTAGTTAAGGATGTTGCTGATCTGGCGAGAATAATTAAAGAGGCCTTCTACCTCGCCACGACGGGAAGACCGGGACCTGTCCTTGTCGACATACCGAAGGACGTACTTCGCGCCGCAACAACCTTTCATTACCCTGATGAAGTTAAAATGCGCAGCTATAATCCCACATACAAAGGACATCCTGGCCAGATCGTCAAGGCCGTAAAATTGATCCTGAAGTCAAGGCAGCCCGTTGCCTATGTCGGCGGAGGAACCATTCTGTCCGAAGCGGCTCTGGAATTGACGGAATTTTCAAGATTATTGACTATTCCCACAACGACGACACTCATGGGCCTGGGGGCCTTTCCGGAAGACGATCCCCTGTCAATGGGCATGCTGGGCATGCACGGCACCTACAGGGCAAATATGGCCGTCACTGAATGTGATCTGCTTATCGCAATAGGGGCCCGCTTTGATGACAGAGTAACGGGTAATCTGGAAAAGTTTGCGCCCAACGCAAAGATAATCCATATTGATATCGATCCCACGTCGATCAGTAAAAATGTTAAAGTCGATGTGCCCATCGTCGGTGATGTGAAAGATGTTCTTGGCAACATAATCAAGACTATCGTGGAAGAGGACATCGAGGCCTATAAAAAGTCTCTTCAACCGTGGAATAAACAGATCCATGAATGGAAGGCGACCTATCCTCTGGCATACAAGAAGAAAAAGAACATTATCAATCCTCAATATGTTGTTGAAAAGATATCAGAGTTGGCGGGAGAAGATGCTATCATTTCAACAGAAGTCGGTCAAAACCAGATGTGGACAGCTCAATATTATAAATTTATGAAGCCAAGGACCTTCCTGACCTCCGGGGGCTTAGGCACCATGGGTTATGGCTTTCCCGCTGCAATGGGCGCTCAGGCGGCATTTCCGGACAGACTGGTTATTGATATTGCCGGTGATGGCAGCATTCAGATGAATATTCAGGAACTGGCTACCGTCATGCAGTACCGATTGCCTGTAAAGATTGCCATTTTAAACAACCACTTTTTGGGTATGGTGCGGCAATGGCAGGAACTTTTTTATGATAAGAAATATTCCTATACCTGTATGCAGGTTCAGCCAGATTATGTCAAGCTTGCAGAGGCATACGGAGCAAAGGGCTTCAGAGCTACAAAAGTGGAAGAGGTTGAAGCGGTCATCAAAAAGGGTTTCGCTACTGATGGCCCTGTTATTATGGAATTCGTCGTTGCCAAGGAAGAAGATGTTTATCCCATGGTGCCTGCCGGTGCGCCCATCAGTGAAATGCTTTTAGTTTAGGAGATACTATGCGCCATACAATATCTGTATTAGTTGAAAATGAGTTTGGAGTATTAAGCCGGGTTTCCGGACTTTTCAGTGGAAGGGGCTTTAATATAGAAAGTCTTTGTGTGGCTGAAACGATTGATCCAGAAACATCGAGGATGACCATTGTTACTAGTGGCAACGAACAGATTGTGGAGCAGATAAAAAAACAGCTCCATAAGCTGATTAACGTCATAAAAGTTATAGACCATCAGGAAATTGATTCTCTGGAAAGAGAGTTGGCTCTTATTAAAGTGACTGCAGAAGCGGAAACTCGCGCCGAAATTTTAAGGATTGTTGATATCTTCAGGGCCAGGGTTGTTGATGTGACACAAAAATCATATACTGTAGAAATTACCGGTGATGAGAACAAAGTGGCGGCAATCATTGAAATGTTGAGACCCATGGGTATTAAAGAGCTTGTTAGGACAGGAAAGGTCGCTATGGGTAGAGGCTCAAAAACGGCAAAATAGGCATGACGATAATCTGATTTTGCAGTTTAGATAGTATGTATAAATACTAAAGTTCTATAAAGGATTGCTATGCCAAAGGGAAACATCCTTGTTGTTGACGATGATGAGTTTTTCAGAAGTCTTCATGCCGACATAATAAGAAATGGCGGATATGATGTAATGGTTGCTTCTTCAGGTTCTGAAGCGATTGATATCGTAAAATCCAGTGATGTTGATGTCGTCGTCACTGACCTGATTATGGCTGACATTAATGGACAGGATGTGCTGGAACGGACCAAACAGCATAACGCGCTTATAGAGGTCATCCTTGTTACCAGTCATGGCACAATGGATTCTGCCATAAGAGCACTTAAAAGCGGCGCCTTCGACTATGTGAGAAAACCGGTTAATGAGGATGAGCTACTACTCAGTATAGATCGCTGCTTCGAGCAGAGGCTGCTTGTGAAAGAAAATCGTGGTCTCAGGCAATCGCTCAAGCTTTTCAAGGTGAGTAGAACCATTGCTTCCTGTCTGGAGTTAGATAAACTTTACCGCCTCACCCTTGATGCCCTTTTACAGGAAATCCCAGGAGATTCAGGGCTCTGTTTGTTTTTCAATAAAGAAAGAAATGCTCTCGAAATTAAAGCAAGCAAACATATTGATGGTAGAGTTGCAGAAAAGATGGCTCAAATTATCAAGGCAAGGTGCGGGGACAGCAGTCAGCTCTTTCAGCGCGTCAAAGCCCTGGAGATAAAAGAACTTGAACAATATGATATGGGACTTCTCAATAAATACACTTCTGTTGTTGTCGCCCCCCTTAAAAAAGGGAAAACAGCGATGGGTTTTTTATT
>JADFVM010000132.1 GCA_015222555.1 Pseudomonadota bacterium | reverse complement strand
TTTCAGATGAATGCAGTTATACCATCAGTGACATGAGTCAGGAGATAAGCCTGGATACCCAAATGGTTCTAATGGATGCCCTTTGTATCTTTGATGAGAAGCAACGTGATGGTGAAGTGGCGCAAGATGAGGATGAGGAGCTTTCATTAGATAATGAGTGGACTGATGAAGAAGAGGTGCCGAAGGAAGAGACCGCCGAGGGCACGGTAAAGGCAACCATCCTGTCTGAAGATGATTTGGGCCTGGCTGACCTTGACCAGATAGAGCGCAAAATACCGGAGGTATTCAAAGGTCTTCAGGCCTTTGACCCGGCAGACATCCATCGCCAGATACTCGATGATACGCTGGGAGATTTTTCAAAAGAGGAGCGGGAAGAGCTCGTTACGTTTCTTAGTAAATATTCTTGCAATTCCGGTAGCGAACAGGATGCTGCAAAACCGGGAGGTCAACAATCTCAAGCCGTTATTTTGTTCAGCCGTGACGAATTTATTAAGCATGCAATTATGACAGTTTGCAACAAAGAAGGAGCCTTCGTCTTTGATACGGGTGACAAGGTTGACCTCTATGAGAAAGTTGAGCATTGTGTGTCCAATAAGATAAGACCCGTTCTGGTTTTTGATGGCCCGGACGAATCTAAAGGTGGATTGTCATCGAAAGAGTTAGCCGATTTACGAAAAGAGGAAAAAGAAAAATACCCCCATATCTCCACAGTCCAACTTCTTTCTTTTTCCGACTATTCATTTTCTCTAAAATCTTTTCATGATGGTGTGAGAACTGTCTTCCCCAAGCCTTCAAAAGAGACACAGAAAGAAACCTTCATTGACGACTCCATAAAATTTCTGGAGGCCTTCCAGTCCTATATAAAAAGCTTTTTCCGTGAACAGGAACAGAGCCATTCCGTAAGGCTTAAAGAGAACCTTTTGACTCTTAGAAAATGTGAAAACTCACAGGATATATTGTCGGTCCTCCTTGATATCGTCTCTGAAGTATGTGAACGGACCATTACATTTGTTAGAAAAAAGGATTTTGTGGGCGTAAGTGCTAAGGGGATCGATGGGGACAAAAGTGGAGTAGCAATAGCCGCAACCAGACTTAAGCTTCCATTGTCTCAACCGTCCATTGTTAGCGATGTGGCAGAAGGGGGAGATGCCTTTCTTGGTAAAAGTGATGATGCCCTTTTAAAGAAGCAGATATTTGATGAGATTGGTGTGCCGCAAAACTCAAACGTTCTTCTTCTTCCCGTTCAGAGTCGAGGGAAAACAGTGGCGCTTGTCTATGGTGATTTTGGAAATGAAGAAAGGGTTCCTGCACATAGTGATACCCTGTCGATCATTGCCAACCAGGCAGGCCTGGTTCTTGAAAATCTGCTTTATCGCAAACAGCTTGAAAATAATTCTTAATAAGAGTAATCTCTTAAATTGTTTACAAAATTATTTAAAAATGCAATGAGGGAACATATATGGATGTAACATCTTTTAACCAGATCCTTGAAATTGCCTTTGAAAAAAAAGTATCGGACATTCATTTCGAGGTGGATAATCCCCCACTTTTTAGAGCCCGTGGTATGTTGATTCGCTCAAAATTGGAAAACCTGACCATGGAGGATACCAAGTTTATTGCTACCACGATAATGGAGCAGAATAATCGCTTGTTGCCAGATGACTTTACTGAATTTGATATATCCTATTCCTTGTCCAACGGGGGACGTTTTAGGGTGAGTGTTTTTCGTCAGCGGGGCAATATCGGGATTGTGATGCGTGTCATTCCCCCTCATATA
>JADFVM010000131.1 GCA_015222555.1 Pseudomonadota bacterium | reverse complement strand
CACGGGCGTGAGCCCGTGGGTAGCTACTTTCTCAAATCTCTACCGAACGCTACATTTTTCGATCTCTTCATTGCTGCACCGATTATTTTTTTAAACATTTGTTCGTCTTAGAACAGCGAGAAAGGCACTGACAATCTGAGGATCAAATTGCCGGCCTGCCATTTTTTCTAACTCACTCGTAGCGTAATCAAATGACATTGCTTTTCTGTAGGGCCTTGCAGATGTCATCGCTTCATAGGCGTCTGCGGCAGCCACAATCCTTGCTCCGATCGGAATTTCTTCTTCCTTTAACCGGCCGGGATAACCTGTTCCATCAAAAAATTCATGGTGGTGTTTGACTATTACTGTTACCTCTTCAAGGTCATTCATCCTGCTCAGGATCTTGCTGCCTATGACTGGATGCTCATTCATGACCAGCTGCTCTTCTTTTGTCAGGGGGGCTGGTTTGAGTAATATCTTATCGGGAATCCCTATTTTACCGATGTCATGTAAAATGGCGGCTCTCTTGATTATTTCAATCATATTTCTTGGCAGCCCTATCTCTTTCGCAATAAAGGTCGCATAGGTAGAAAGCCTTAAGGCGTGATTCGCCGTATATTCATCTCTGGCTTCAACGGCATTGGCTAAGGTTGCTATGACCCCTAGATGAACATTTTGAACATTATCATGAAGTTTGGCATTTTCGATGGCGATTCCTACCTGCCCGCACAGAACAGAAATAATTTCCAGATCTGATGTGGTAAATGGCCTATCAGAACTGACCTTTGCCAGATTAAGAATACCCAAAAGTTTGCCTCTGGCGATGATAGGTGTGCAAAGAGCCGACTGGATTTCTGTTTTCATCATCATTTGTTTGAACTGGTCGGGATAAACCGCAGCTGAATCAAGCAACAAAGCTTCCTTTGTTTTCACAACCCAATCGTTAAAGCTTTCTCTATTTTCTTTGTCCGGATCTGTTTCATGGTAGTTTCCAGAGCTTGCCTTTAACTGGAGAGAACCATCATTTTCAAGCAACATGAGGGATGTCCTTTCCGAGCCGGTATAATTAGCGGCTTCGTCGACAATGAGATCCCATAGCAGTTCAAGGTTGAGCTCGCTTAATAAGCGTTTATTAAGTTCAAATAAAGGGACTAAGGCCTTTAGCTTAATGTTTTCCTTAATGAGACGCGCTTTTTTCAGGACGTTATCGACTAATTCACGGATTTCGTCGGGTGTAAAGGGTTTGAGTATAAAACCCTGTGTTCCATACTCCATTGACTGGATAGCAAGCTCCAGTGTACCATGGGCGGTAATGACAAGAATCGGTACGTCTGCAGAAAGTTCATCCCTTATCATTTTAATCAGTTCGGTACCGCTTATCCCCGGCATTTTAACATCTGTAATAACGAGATCAAAGTGCTCCTGCTTAATTTTTTCATAACCTTCTTCTCCACATGCTGCGGTAACGACAGCATATCCGGAATCAGTCAGTATTTCAGAAGCGGCCTCACGAATGACCTGTTCATCATCAACTAAAATGATTTTTTCCTTCATTAGATGTACTCTCCTTTAAGCGGCAATTTAACAGTAAAGGTACTTCCCTTCCCTATCAGGCTTTTCAGATCTATTGATCCGCCATGTTTCTTTATTATTCCGTTGCTAATAGACAGTCCAAGGCCAGTCCCCTGTTCTTCCGGTTTTGTCGTGAAAAAAGGATCGAATACTTTATCAACCGTTTCCGGCTCCATTCCAACACCAGAGTCTTGCACGCCTATCTTTAGCCAGCCTTCTGAGGCGAAAACCCTTATTTTTAATTCCCCTCCTTCGGGCATTGCATACATGGCATTCGTTATAAGGTTTAATATTACCTGCTTTATCTGCGCTTTATCAATATAAACTCTCGGTAAATCTTCATCATGGATTTCATTAATGGATATATTGGCCATTTTAACCTGATGTGTCACCAGGTCCAAAACATCCCGTATGACGTCAAGAACATTTGATGCTTCCATTTCGAAATCAGATTGGCGAGAAAAATCAAGGAGTTTCCTTACAATACCACGAATACGAAGTGTTTCTTCCCGTATAATTGTGAGCTTCCTTTTTTCATTCACCTGGTCGTCTGAAAGTTTGTCCAGTAGCATGCACGTGTGAGTAAGTACACCCGTTAGGGGATTATTGACTTCATGTGCCACACTGGTTGCCATTTCTCCCAGTGTTGCCAGTCTGGCTGTTTTTATCAGCTGTTCCTGTGTGTTTTGAATTTCCACAAGATGCTCCTTTAGCTGATCATAGAGCCGCGATTTTTCTACCGCTGAGCCGATCTGATCACCTATGGAATTGAGAAGCTCTATTTCATATTTTGAAAAGGTGTGCGCAGAATGAGAGGTAATATTCATAACACCCAGGATCACTTCCTTTGACCTTAAGGGTATGCTGGCAAAAGCCCTGAAACTTTCTTCAAGTAGTGATTCCTTGATTATTAGATCGGGTACTTCGGTCAGATCTTCCAATATGATGGGCACACCGTTTGAGACAACGTTTCCGGCAATGCCATCGCCGATTTTAAGTCGCCTAATTTTGTTTGAAAAAACTTCATTAATGCCTTCATGAACGATCATTTCTAAATAGTCTGCATTGTCAGAAGGAAGATATATCCATCCAAATTTCATTCCTGTCACTTTTATAACTTCCTTTAATGCAACGTGAAGTGTTGACTCCAGTCCCATGGACTGGTTGATAGCAGAGGCGATGGTATTGCCGGCATAGAGCTGTTCAACATGATCCTGAATCTCAACATCTTTGATTAATAAGGAATCGACCATTCTGTTATAGGATATTGCGAGGTGACCAACTTCATCCTTGGTATGGACGGGGATTTTTTCGTAGGTTCCGTCCTTTTCAATGGCATCAACGGCCTTTCGAAGTCTTAAAACGGGTGTTGTTACTCTTCTGGCGATGATGAAGGCCATGATAATAACAAAGGGCAGAAAGATGGTTGCAATGGAAAGGCTGGTGATGAGCGTTTTGCGAATGCTTGCCTCTATACCTTCCAGAGACAGTCCGATCCTGACAAGACCCATGGCTGTCAATGATGTCGTATCCTCCCGGGCATCGTCAGTTGTCATCTCTTCAGTATCACTTACGGGAGAGTCGAAATACAGCATGATGTCTTCGCTTTTTTCTAAATTCTTTGATGCTGCAACAGGCGCCCAGAATTCATAAAATGTTTGCTTATTGATTTTGACCTTTAGCCACGATGAACCACCTGCACTACTTAATTTTCTCTTGAGATTGTCTTTTGTCAAATCTTTTTCAAGATCCTGTGATGATAAATCTTTATAACGGGCATCTTTTTTAAATAATAAAGAT
>JADFVM010000130.1 GCA_015222555.1 Pseudomonadota bacterium | reverse complement strand
TCACCCACTTTGGCTCTGTCAAGTCTGCGCACTTTTGCGTGACTGCATCCAAATATGTATCAAAGAGCAAGGCCGTATTTTCATAACCCGTCTCCTTGGCGATAGCATAGAAGTTCACCGTTTGCAGTGCAGTACCGGCATTGGCTTGAATGTCCTGAATGTACTCCTTTTGTACTTCCACATCCTTGCGAATTGCCAGCTTTCCCCAATGGCCAGAGACCAACTTGTCAAAGTCATAGGATAAAATTACATCATGGGCCTCTATATAGCCAGGAACGTCCTCGGCAATCGCCAGACCTTTAAAAGGGGTCCAGCCAGGGAAGATAATGTCTATCTTCATGAGCACTTTCTGTTTGGGGGCGTAGATATATATGTTCCCGGGATCATGGTCGTCACCATGGTAGACCAACTCAAGGATCTGTTTACCGACTTTCAATGTATATTTATCCTTAAAGGTATTTGTCGGCATAGGTACTGGCGCGCCGCCGACAAAAGCCCCATAGGGAAACTTACGTCCTGACTCGCTTACGCGCTCTAACTGCACTTTGGTGTCTTCATGGGCGATATACTTCGCGTCCTTGGGATAGATACCTGCTGCGCCGATGTGGTCTGCATGGCTATGGCTATAGATTACGTGAGTAATGGGTTCTTTAGTCACATCTGCAATGGCTTTTAAAATCTTTTGGCCAATTGTGGGTGGAGCATCAACTACAATAACGCCCTGACCTGTAGTGAGAAACATCATTGTGTATGCACCCTCGGTGACCCAGTAAAGGCCGCTTCCTACCTCCTCAACGTGATACCCCTTATCTTTGGGGATAGGCACTCCGCGAGCATTGTCGGGAAGAGGTGCCGCAGCAAAGCTATTTGTAGTGATAAATAGAAAAACCAAAATTGCCATAATATTTCGAATTAACATAACTACCTCCTTTTTGTTTAGTTGCAGTGAATTACGTGGTACGTATGACGATTAGTTGCGCTTCCTCCTCTGAGGTAAAATCAAGGCTTTCGCCTTTTAAAAGATCGCCATCCTTAACTTCAGTACCCGTTATCGAGCCTTTGCCCCTGGTCAGGTATGCCAAGAAAGGTCCATTGAGCAAAACCTTCTCTCCCTTTTCAAGGTGTGCAACCTCGATAAGAGTATTGCTTGCGAATGTCTCACTCTGGTCAGCATTGCCGCCGTATACAGGTGTTACAGCACCTTTTTCACTCTTATAGAGTTTGTAGCCAGCTCTTTCTCCTTCCTTTTCTGGCAAGACCCACATTTGTATCATCCTGTTCTTTGTATCATCGGGGTTTATCTCGTTGTGAGAGAAACCCTCGCCACCAGCCCTTTGGACCTGCACATAATTGGTCTCCAGTAGCTGACCATGCTTAAGTGATCCCTCATGGGCAAGTCGCCCTTCAACTATTACAGAGATCACATCGACCTCCATATGGTCGTGCATGTGGGTATCACCTTTGGAGTTAAACCTGGCGTCAGCAAGATAGACTAAATTGCCAATGCCTAGAGAGGCGTCAGGATTTGCATGGTAGCCAAAGACCTTGGGGGCCATAACCAGGCGATGCTCCTTGAGCCCTGCAAACCCTCCAAGGTGAAGATCGTCTCTATGTATAATGGAAAGTGTCATAGCACTATCTCCTCCTTTAATTTTGTTATTACCTGTGGGAACTCTATTGACCATTGACCTGCCCCCTTCCATAGATCAATTTAGGGGGGAGCGGGTCAGGCCTAGCCCATGGTTTTGTAGAATTTTACTCTTCTATTTTTGTCATAGCCTCACCGCAGCAATGGATTTCAGGGTTTCCCCCAGCCTCGATGACTTTAACCTTATTGCCACACTTTTTACATACAAATACTTCTCCTACATCAGCCATGCATATCACCTCCTTTTCCGTTTATTCTTTGTTTCACAATCGACACTGAATCGCTTTCAATGAGCCTTTCCATGCTGTTCGGATATCAGCTGATTTAAAACTTGCTCTGTTCTTCATCTGTAAATAATAAGCAGCTAGTTCAGGTCGCTTAGAGTTCTCCCAAAGAGATGCCATCCCCAGCAGTTCAAGACGTGCTAGAAGTACATTCCATATAACATCTGCCAAAGAGTAAGTGCTTCCTGCAATGTATTCACGTTGACTTAACACACTCTCCAGTTCATCAATGAGTTGTTCGGTGCGATTTTCGATTTCAGCAATGTTATCTGAATTTTCCGCATTCTCCTTGAGGGACTTTACCGATTCGATCTTTGCCTTATAGTGCTCTGCCAATTCGGGATTATTATTTTTATACCCATCAAGCGCCTTTAACCGCTTTTCTAGCATCTGTGTGCCTCCCGGCACACCACCCCTACCGTAAGTCAGAGCATGGATAGGAAGGTGATCTCCAAGGGCCAGCCAGCGCCTCATCTCCGATTGCTCCTCCGATAGATTTGGCTCCAGTGACGGGCCCTCAAGCTGTTGATCGATGTAGTTGATGATCCGAAAGGAATCCGTCACGACCTCATCTCCATTTACCAGGGTAGGCACAACCCCTTTGGGGTTCAGGCGCATGTACCAGGGCTTGTAGTTTTCCAGAGGCTGACCGATGTCTACAACCCGGCTTTCCCATTTTACCCCTTTCTCTTCCAGGGCCAGGCGAACCTTTTGCGAACAGACAGAATTAGGATAGTAATAAAGTATAATTTTAGACATATTGATTGACCTCCTCTTTATTAATTGCTGATGATTCCTTTTCTTTTAAAGGGAGCATCCGATGCAGCACACCATCTTTAATAGCAAAGTGGTGCCAGAGTGCGGCCATCAAATGACCACTCACAAAGATGATGATAAAATACGCCGTATAAGAATGGATGCCATGTGCCAGCACTCCGAGTGCTTTGCTTTTGCCGATAAAGACAGGCAGGTTGAATATTCCGAACCAGGACACCTTATGCCCTCCGGCCATTGACATGATGTATCCGCTGATCGGCATAATAAACATTACCGCATAGAGCAGGAAGTGCCCAATGGATGCCGCCCTGTTTACCAATTTAGAAACCTTCGTAGAAGGTGTGGGAACGGGATTTGCCATCCGCCAGGATAGACGTAAAAAAACGATAAAAAGCGTGGTGACACCTAGAGATTTATGCAGTCCGTAGAGTTGAAACTTCTCCGGCCCTTTTGGCATTTCAGTCATCATATTGGCAACAACAAAGAGGGCAACAAACAATAAGAATACACTCCAATGGAAAACCTGAGCAACTACACCGAAACTTTTTTCACTATTCTTGATCTTCATAATTAATCTCCTTTTAAAGTAATTTTGGATTTGCATGCGTCATCTGACATTTCTATATTGCACTGCCTGTGCCAAATCGTCTCTCAAGAATAAAGCCTGCAATTACAGCAGGTTAGGAGAACTCCAGGCAATCAAAGAGGTCACGAGATATCGTAATTCACGATATTTAGTAGCGCGATTACTAAAAATCGTATAAAGTGTTTCCAATAATAAATAAGCTAGGAGTGGTCAGATGAATGGGAATCATTGTGATGAAAGAAATTTAAGGTTTGCCTATTTTACGATTGAACAGGCCTCAGAAGCGATCTTATGGCATGGCGAAGACGGTCGTTTTGAATGGGCAAACGAGGCGGCGTGCAGACATTTTGGGTATTCACGTGAGGAGCTGCTGACACTTGCCGTATACGACATCAATCCCGATTATCAGGAAGAGAACTGGAGAAAATCATGGGACAAACTTTCTAAAGTCAATACGCTTGACTTTGAGACCCGGCATCGAAGGAAAGATGGACGTATCATACCAGTTGATGTTAGCACCAACCTGATTGATTTTGAAGGGGAGAAATATACGTGCAGCTTTGTGCGTGATATCTCTGAACGGAAACAGGCTGAGGAGGAAAAGGCGCAGGCCTTTGAGGAGATCCAACGGCTTAGAAAACAGCTGGAACTGGAAAATGAATACCTGAACGAAGAGGTTTTAAAACTTCAGACGTACGGGGATATTGTCGGCAATAGTCCCGCACTGCAAAATATTATGAAACAGATCGAGATGGTGGCACCTACCGATGCCGGTGTAATCATCTTCGGTGAGTCGGGAACGGGCAAGGAGTTGGTGGCCCGTGAAATCCATAGACATAGCGCACGAAGCCACCGTCCGATGATCAAGGTGAACTGTGCATCCATCCCCAGGGAACTTTATGAGAGTGAGTTTTTCGGACACGTCAAGGGGGCTTTCACAGGAGCTGTAAAAGACCGAATCGGTCGTTTCGAACTTGCCAATGGCGGGACGCTCTTTCTTGATGAGGTGGGGGAGATTCCCTTGGAGCTTCAAAGTAAACTGCTTCGTGTATTGCAGGAAGGGACTTATGAACGGGTCGGTTCAGAGAAGACGCAAATGGTGGATGTACGAATCATTGCGGCCACCAACCGCGACCTGAAACGTGAGGTGGAAGACGGCCGGTTTCGAGAAGACCTCTATTACCGCCTGAACATATTTCCCGTTGAAGTCCTCCCTCTTCGGAAGCGGAAAGATGATATTCCTGCCCTAGCCCTTCACTTTATGGAACTGGCGGCTAAAAAATTCAAATATCCACTTCGCCAACTCAGCCGGGCAAACATACTACAATTAGAAAACTACGACTGGCCTGGAAATGTACGGGAGCTGCAAAACGTCATCGAGCGTACAGTTATCAGTTCCCGTTCCAATACATTGCGCTTCAACCTGCCTACTGGCAAAAGCTTGATTAGCTCACCTGCTGCAGCTGTAAAAGCTGAGAGTTTGGAAGGTCGCCGGGAAGTAATGACAGAGGAAGAGATAAAACGCCTGGAACGGGAAAACATCCTTGCCGCACTTGAGCAAACTCAGTGGAAGATATTCGGTGCGAGAGGAGCAGCCGAGTTGCTCGACATGAGGCCGACAACACTTGCATCCAGAATGAAGAAGATGGGTGTGAAGAAACCGGAGTAGTTTTTAATTAAGTATTCGGATAAACGCTCATTATATCTATTTCGAAGTGAAATGTAGTAACTTTAGCTCAGATTGAAAAATCACTATTACAGGAAGAAAGTAACGTTGTGGTAACCGCCTGGAAAGCGTTAGTGTTTTTCAGCCAAAGCTTTTCCAATCAGAGTTGACTACTTTGTTAGCCTTGGCTTAATAACGCCATCATTAAAAATTACGCCTAAAATCGCTTGTGATTTTGGGTTCCATCTCAAGGTATTCTTTCTCAGAAAGTTGGTGGGTCTTTGATAACCCTTTATATCCCAAATAATACTTGTCCACGCCATCACCTGACAACTTACCTTCGTACTTTACCACAAGAATTAATGCAATTTCCCCAATCCAATCTGTAAGCGAAGCTTCTACTTCACTGTCACTCAATTTTGAATCAATGTCTTGTACAAAAAAGCTAAATGGGTGATTGAACACTGCTTCACTATGTATAGTATTTAGCAGGGAATGATTTTCTGTAAGTATGTCGAAAATCTCTTTATTGAAGTCGTAGTATCCAGTCTTTATCTCCTTAATTTTGAGAGACTCCTTACCTATATTTTTAAGAATTGCTAAAAGCCTTAGGCTAAGTTTATCAGGGGCATCTCGTTTTATGGTAACATTAACGTCAATTAGTGAAACACCTGCCTTTTCAATAGAAACTGCGTAATCATACGACTTCCAAGAAATAGCAACTGAGACAAATGCAACAATAACAGATAGGATTGAAATAATTATCGCAATATTAGCGGCTGTAAATTTCATATGTTGACATTTGGCTTGGTCTTCCACTATTTAATCCTCTAGTTTTTTGGGGTTGTAACCTATGAGTATACTGTAAAATAAAGCATATTTGCTGAAAGATTACAACTTTCCAGTTGAAAGCTGTTACATTTTGGTGAAGGACACTTTTGATGATTACAGGAAGAAGCTGCGAAGCTATCCATGTCCCCTTCCATGCCTTATCTCTTCAAGTAAAAAACCACACCAATAACCATCCATCACATTTTCTTCATCATATGTAGAATAATTAAACTAAATGTGATAAGATTCCAGCAATTTTTTTGGAGACATAGAAACGAATGAAAGAAAACATAAAAGATATTGCGCGTGCGGCCAAAGCGGCATCTAATGAGATGGCCAGAGCATCTACAGATAAAAAAAGAGACGCAATTCTGAATATGGCTGTCCTTCTTATTGAAAATGAAGAACTCCTTATCAAGGAGAACGAAAAGGACCTCAAGCAGGCAAGAGAAAAGGGCATTTCAGAGGCCATGCTGGACCGGCTCACATTGACGGAGTCAGGCATTGTTGCCATGGCTGATGGTTTAAGAGAGGTTTCGGCCCTTACCGATCCTGTGGGTGAGATTTCACATATCCGCACACGCCCCAATGGCATTCAGGTGGGAAGGATGAGAATTCCTCTGGGCGTTATCGGCATTATCTATGAGGCAAGACCGAATGTGACAGCCGATGCGGCGGGGCTCTGCATCATGTCTGGAAATGTAGTCATTCTTAGGGGGGGCTCCGAATCGATTCATTCCAACCGGGCCGTTGCAAGGCTGCTTCAGGAGGGCCTTAAAAAGGCGGGTCTGCCCAAAGAATCTGTTCAGCTTATCCAGACAACAGACAGGGATGCCGTGCTTGAGATGCTGCAGTGTGAAGAAGAGATAGACCTGATCATACCGAGAGGCGGTGAGGGACTGATAAGGTTTGTCGTTGAAAACTCAAAGATACCGGTCATCAAACATTACAAGGGTGTGTGCCATGTCTTTGTTGATGAAGGCGCCGATTTAAATAAAGCAACAGATATTGCAATTAACTCCAAAGCCCAGCGCCCGGGCGTCTGTAATGCCATGGAAACGCTGCTTGTCCATAGCAAGATTGCATCCACCTTTCTCCCTCAGGTGGCCGGTAGATTTAAGAAAGCCGGTGTAGAACTGAGGGGCTGCAAAAGGAGCAGGGAGATCGTTTCTTCCATGAAAGAGGCGACTGAAGATGACTGGTTTGCCGAGTATCTCGACCTTATTCTGGCCGTAAAAGTTGTGGACAGCATGGATGAGGCGATGGGCCATATAAGAACTTATGGTTCGCTCCATACGGAGGCCATTATTACAGAGAATCATGGACGGGCCATGCGTTTTTTACGGGAAGTCAATTCCTCCGTTGTCATGGTGAATGCATCGACCCGCTTCAGTGACGGCAACCAGCTTGGTCTTGGCGCCGAGATAGGCATCAGCACGACAAAACTCCATTCCTTTGGTCCCATGGGTGTAGAGGATCTTACAACGCGGAAATTCATTGTCCTCGGCGAGGGACAGATCAGGAAATAGCTTGAGAACAGGCATATTAGGCGGGACATTTAATCCCATTCATAACGGGCATTTAAGATCGGCAGAGGAAGCCAGAGAGGCCCTGAGCCTTGACAGAATCATCTTTATTCCCTGTTATCTCCCCCCCCACAAAGGTGAAAATGATGTCGCTTCTCCCAATACCAGAGTAAAAATGCTGGAGCTTGCCATTGAAGGGAACGAGCATTTCGAAATTTCGGATATGGAGATAAAAAGGGAGGGGAAGTCTTATTCCATTGAAACCCTGGGTGAGTTAAATCGTTTGTATGGGGAAGAGGAAGAGCTTTTTTTCATTATCGGCACAGATTCATTTATTGAACTCGGGACATGGAAAGAGTATGAAAAACTCTTTTCCATGGTGAACTTTGTTGTCGTTGCAAGGCCCGGTTATGTGGATGGCCTAAAAGATTCCTCACCGGCAGAGCGACTTCCGGTTGAAATTAGGGTCGATTTTTGTTATGATAGTCGATTCCGTTTATTGAAACATAAATCGGGTCGGGTAACGCACTTTCTGGAAACGACCCTTCTGGACATATCGTCAACAAACATAAGGAAAGACGTCTCAAGGAATCGATCCGTTAAATATCTTCTGCCTGCGAAGGTTGAAAGGTTCATCGAGGAGGAAGGCCTATTCAAGGGCATAAGGTAAAAAAAGATTCTATGGATTTAAGAGACAGGGCCCTGCTCTGCCTCAAACTGGTTGACGATAAGAAAGCTACAAATTCACGTCTCTTCGACATGCAGGGAAAATCATCCATTGCCGACTTCATTCTTGTCTGCAGCGGATCTTCCGACCGGCAGGTAAAGGCCATCGCTGACTTTGTAACAATAGAGATGAAAAAAGTCGGCAGTTATGCCATGGGGGTTGAAGGTTATAAAGAAGGGAAATGGATTCTGGTGGATTATGGTGACATCATCGTCAATATATTTCATGAGGAAACAAGAGATTTTTACAGCATTGAATCCCTCTGGCCCTTTGCTAAAGAAATAAGTGATTAGCGCAGAGTTAAAGATAACCAAGCAGTTTTATTATAGCGATTGCATTTATATTGAAGGTTAGGATATTATCTCCCTGGAAACAGGAAAGAAAACATATGGAGCTGGAGGAGAACTACCTCAAAAGGCTTAAAAGATACACAACAATAGATATTGAAGAAATTAAGGGTGTAAAGGGAGAGGACAGACAGGCAACGCAGCGGGAAGGGGAGAAGATTCTTTCTCACATCAAAGGCAGACCTTTCATTGTGGCACTTACTGAGTGTGGAAAAGCCTTTGATTCTGTCGGATTTTCCGGATGGCTTGAAAAATTGACAATTCAAGGAAAGTCGGACATCACATTTGTTATTGGCGGAGCAGCCGGTCTTCATGAGGCCGTGATTAAGGCATCTGACTTTAATCTTTCTCTCTCACTAATGACATTTCCACACCGGTTGACAAGAGTTATTCTTATAGAACAAATATACAGGGCTCTTACTTTAATAAAAGGAGAACCCTACCACAAATAAGGGCAGGAGAGAATGAATGGAAAATAACGTTGCAAACATGGAAGAGTTAAAGAAAAGACTCCTGGATATGAGAACTGACGTTCTCAATGAAGTGAATCATAACGCAGAATTTTCAAAAGAGATCGGAACTGATGGCGTTCAAGACATCGGAGATGTTTCAGCCAATACCTACAATCGCCAGATACTCCTGAGCTTAAACGATGGTCAACGTGTCATTTTACAAGAGATTGATGACGCTCTGGACCGGATTGAGGGAGGAGAATATGGAAATTGTATCGACTGCGGTGATCCCATTGGAGAAAAAAGGCTTGTAGTCAGGCCTCAGGCCAAATATTGCATCGACTGTAAAACAGAGATTGAAAAGGGCGAAAGGCCCTGAGGAAACAACTTTTCTCATCAATGAGTTTCATCCGCAATTTCCTAAAAACTAGAGACATGGGCTATAATAGTTTGCCTGTCAAAGTGCTACCGGGTTGATGGCTGAAAGATTCATAAATTAATAGACGGGGGGATTTGTATTGTTATTCAGATTATATCTGCTTATTGCCGTAGCCTTCATCGCTTTTTTCTTCTATCTATTTTCTCTTAATCCCCAAACGGTCTCCATAAATCTGTCGGCAACGGTACTTAAACAATTCCCACTTATTCCATTCCTATTTATCGTTCTCATAGCTGGTTTGCTGCTGAGCTATCTCCTTTCACTCCCCAAAAACGGCAAAAAATTCGTAGAGAATCTCAGACTCTCCAAACAGAGAAAAATTGACGAGGAAGCTGAAAAGCAGTTATCAACGGCAAAGAAATTCATTCTGCTTGACAAGTGGGAAAGCGCTGAGCCCTTATTAAAAAAATGCATCTCTCTCAGGCCGGAATCTGTAGAGGCCTACATTATCCTTCTTGACTATTACGTCAAGATCAATGAGCAGGACAAAGTGTTTGATATAATCGACAATCTTCCATCCAGTATAGACAAGCATCTCGGCATACTCATACCAAAAGCACGGATACTTATGGCAAAAAGCTCTTATGAAAGAGCCGCAGATGTCCTCAAAATGATAAGGGAACATGAAAAGGATGTTGACACAAACCTGCTCCTGAGGAATATGTACATTCAATCCTCACAGTGGGAAAAGGCATCAGAGCTTCATGAACGCATTGTAAAAGATTTAAAAAAGGGTGAAAGAGCAAAAGAGGAACTTATCTCTGCCCGCATCAATTATGAGCTTGCAAGAATAATGATTGAAGAAGGAAAACATGAGGACGCCTTAAAAAAGTTCACAGAATTAACGAAAAAACAGGGCGAATTTGCACCACCCTACATGAATCTAGGTAAACTTCACTGGGAAATGGGAAATAGAGAACTGGCCGTTCAGACCTGGAAAAAAGGATATACAAAAACAAACAACCTCATTTTTATCTTCATGCTTGAAGAATTATATTTAAAGGAAGAAGACCCCCAGGAAATAATCAATATCTATACAGATCTAACCAATGAACAGCCAGATAACGCTTATTTGAAACTTTTCTTTGGAAAACTCTACCTTAGATTAGAGATGCGTGAGGAAGCTCGTCTCTGGCTAAAGAGAGCGGAAGAGAGCGACATTGACACGCCTTACATTCCAAGACTTTTGGGGGAAACACTGTTCAGGGACAGAGAATATAGAGAAGCCGCCGTAAAATTTAAGGAGGCTCTTGGCCATGAAAGAAGAATTCTTATACCTTTTGTCTGTACTTCTTGCAGCGGTCAATCGAATGAGTGGAAAGGCACCTGCCCTAACTGCAGCGAATGGGACACTCTCAAAGTTGCTTTAACCTGAGCCTGAATCCGTGACTTCAGGCTGACATAAAACGGACTTTGATTAATGAGACCCATTATCCTAATCATTATAGATGGTCTTGGTATTAATCCTGATACTTCAGGTAATGCCTTTTCCAAAGCAAACACCCCAAATCTTGACAAAACCATCTCTACCTACCCCACAACTGAAATAGGCGCCTCCGGCCTGCTCGTCGGTCTTCCTGAAGGACAAATGGGAAACTCCGAGGTGGGACACCTTAACATCGGTGCCGGAAGGATCGTTTACCAGGATTATACCCGAATTAATAAGTCAATCTCATCGGGTGAGTTTCAACAGAACGAAACCCTTCTTAAGGTCATGGATGAGGTTAAAAGCAAGGGGAAAGCCCTTCACCTTATGGGACTGCTCTCCGATGGCGGTGTTCACAGCCATATGGACCACCTTTTTGCACTCATTGACCTGGCTCAAAAAAGAGGCGTGGACAGTGTTTTCATACATGCCTTCATGGATGGAAGAGATACACCTCCAAGAAGCGGACTGGACTATATTAATCAGCTTGAAACATATTTGACAGAAAAAAAGGCTGGCAAGATAGCTAGTGTGATGGGCCGTTTTTTTGCAATGGACAGAGACAATCGCTGGGAAAGAGTGAAAGAAGCTTACCAGACAATGGTGGAGGGAGGTGACAGAAAAGCACCTACAGCTGTTGAAGCGATG
Organism: Pseudomonadota bacterium; assembly: GCA_015222555.1. Taxonomy (GTDB): domain Bacteria; phylum Desulfobacterota; class JADFVX01; order JADFVX01; family JADFVX01; genus JADFVM01. Next base: position 17,698 of record JADFVM010000130.1, on the reverse strand, counting down.
GAACGCTCTTACAATGAGGATAAGGGAGATGAATTTGTCCCCCCCACACTCATCGTTCATGATGGTGAAGAACCTCCCATCGTCAAAGAAGGTGATAGTGTCATATGCTTTAATTTTCGCTCTGACAGGGCAAGAGAAATTACAAGGGCATTTACAGAAAAGAGGTTTTCAGGCTTCAGTGATATAAAAAGAGTTAAGTTAACATCTTACCTTTGTATGACCGAATACGACGCCACATTCAACCTGCCCATCGTCTTTCCGCCTGTCACTATAGATGAAACTATCGGTCATGTCGTCAGTAAGGCCGGCATGAAGCAGCTTAGAATTGCCGAAACAGAAAAATACGCCCACGTGACTTTCTTTTTTAATGGAGGAGAAGAACGTGAATATAAAGGGGAAGAGAGAATTCTCATCCCCTCCCCTAAAGACGTCAGGACCTATGATGAAAAACCTGCCATGAGCGCAGATGAAGTGACGGACATCGTTGTTGAAAAAATGGCGGAAAAAGCCTTTGATTTTATTGTCCTCAATTATGCCAACTGCGACATGGTGGGCCACACCGGTATTTTCCCGGCGGCAGTGGAAGCCGTTGAAACCGTAGACAGTTGTCTGGGTAGAATATTAAAAACAGCAATAAGCAGTAACTATCGTGTTATTATCACTGCCGACCATGGAAATGCTGAGCAGATGTTTGACAAAAAAACGGGTCAGCCACACACGGCGCATACGACCAACCCCGTCTATTTTATCATTGCAGATGATGAAATGAAGGGCTGCAAATTAAGAAAAGATGGAAAACTGGCCGACATCAGCCCCACAATCCTGGAGCTGTTCGACATAGAAATTCCGGAACAGATGGATGGAAACTCCCTCATCCTCCCATAATCATCCCCCTGCAACCAACCTCTTCATGGCTCTTTTCAGGGCCTTTATTGACATTCTCTTCCCGCCAAAGTGCCTCATATGCATGAGACATTCTATTGAGCAGGAGATCTGCACTCAGTGCACGGCAAGCTTTAAACCGCTCATCTCACCTTTATGTATCTTATGCGGCTCCCCCTTTTTGACCGAAGGAGATGACAACCACCGCTGCGGAAATTGCATAAAAGAAATCCCTCCCTTCGATATAGCTGCTTCGCTATTCTACTACGAAGAAAAAATGGCACTTGCTATTCAAAAACTCAAGTATTCTAAAAAGAGTTCCCTTGCGGCCCATCTCGGTAAATTGCTGTCCGAACATCCCATCACTGAAAATGTGTTTGACCTTATTATCCCCGTCCCACTTCATCTTTCAAGATTAAGAGAAAGAGGCTTTAATCAGTCCCAACTCATTGCAAAAGAGTTAGGACGCAATATTTCCTGTAACGTCAAGGCCTCCCTTCTTGAGAGAATAAAACCCACATTACCCCAGGTTGGCATGAAAAGAAAGGAACGGATTCTAAATGTCAAAGGGGCCTTTCAATTACGGGAAGATGTCGATCTTCGAGGGAAGAGTATTTTATTGATTGATGATGTCTTTACAACCGGTGCCACTGTCGGAGAATGTAGCAAGATACTTAAAAAAGGAGGAGCAAATGAGGTGAGTGTTCTCACACTGGCGCGGGTTATTTTATAAGATGGCTATGCTCATGAAGTCTTGTTCTCTTTCCTTTTGGAGAGATAAATCATGCCAACTATAGACATCAACGCCAGAATAACGCCAATCCCCTGAGCCGCAGAGAATATACCGAAGAAAAGAACCCCCCTGTCGTCACCACGCCAGAATTCAATAATACCTCTTGTAATGGAGTAGACAAAGAGATAGGTCAGCGCCAGCTGTCCCTCAAACTTTTTACGTTTTCGCAAAAACATGAGAAGGGCAAAAATGGCCAGGTTGTTTATAGAGCTGTATAGCTGGGTAGGATGAATATGTACGTTAAGCGGGGCAAGAGATTCCGGATCGGTGAATTTTACGGCCCAGGGAAGATCTGTAATTTTTCCATGACAGCAGCCGGCAGCAAAACAGCCAAGCCTTCCAAAGGCATGTCCGAGAGGGATAACGAGCACACAAATATCGGTCGTTTTCCAGAATGGCATTTTATGTTTTATAATGTAAAGCCACCCGACCAAAATAGCGCCAATGAGACCGCCGTAAAAAACCAGGCCGCCCCGCCATATCTTAATGATCTCTACAGGGTTTTTCGAAAAGTAATCCCACTCAATAATAACATGCAGCACTCTGGAGCCTATGATTGCGGCAAGGACCGTATAAAAAGCCAAATCAATGACCTTTCCCTTCTCCACACCTACCCGCTCAGCTTCCTTTGCGGCAAACCAGATTCCGACAATAAAACCGACAGCCACCATAAGGCCGTAACCTCTTAATGAAAAGCTGCCGATTTCAAATATAATGGGATACATTAAGACTTCCTCTCTTTAAACATATACAGAATCAGGAGACCCGCACCCACTGTAATGGCGGAATCTGCGATATTGAAGGCGGGCCAATGGTGCTGGTACCAGTGAACGTCTAAGAAATCAATAACCTCCCCCAGCCTTAAGCGGTCAATCATATTCCCAATGGCCCCACCTAGTATGAGTGCCATCGTAATGGGAAAGAGATCCCTTTTACCTTCATCTTTGTGAATAATATATACGATGACGCCAATGGCAAGGGTAGACATGACAAGGAAAAAGGGAACACGTAAAGAGGAATCAGCGCCGGACAACATGCCAAAAGCGGCACCTTTATTTCTTATATAGGTAATATGAAAAAAGTTTTCCAGAACCTCAATAGACTGATAAAGATGCATGGTTCGATCAACAAATATCTTTGCCACTTGGTCGGAAATAACGATAAGGGAAGTGATAATGAGCAGAAGTTTATATTTTCTATTCAAAAGCCTCAATAACCTCAAGACATCTTGGACATATATTAAGGTCCCTATCATTAGACCCCACCTTTGTATCGTAGTTCCAGCAACGCTCACATTTTTCTCCTGGCGCCGCTTTAACGTGGACCTTCAGTCCAGGCACCTCTTCACTGACAAGGATTGGGGCATCATCAAAAGTCTGAACCAACGCGCTGGAAACAATGAAGATGCGATTCAATTCAGGCTCAAAGCTTTTAAGAAAGGTCGAAAGTTCTTCATCTGCACTGAGGGTAACTTCAGCATCGAGAGAATGACCAATCATCTTGTCCTGTCTGGCTATCTCCAGCGCCTTTGACACCTCTCCCCTGACATCGATCAACCTGCCCCAACGTTTGCCTAGCTCATCGTCCATCCATTGTTTGTCAACTTCCGCCCTGCCCGCCAGGTGAACGGACTCTTCTTTTCCTGCATGGGATGGCAAATAATTCCATATCTCCTCAGTGGTGAAGCTTAAAATAGGCGCCAACAACCTGACTAGAGTATCGAGGATGTGCAAGAGTGCTGTTTGCGCCGATCGTCTTTGCTTTGAAAGCTTTCCTGAGGTATAGAGCCTGTCTTTGAGTATATCCAGATAAAAAGCACTCATGTCGATGGCACAAAAGTTGTGCGTCGAATGAAAAATCTGATGGAACTCAAAGTTCTCATAGGATTTATCGACCTTTTTAATTAAAAGAGATAATCTGTGAAGAGCCCACCGGTCCAGCGCTTCCAGTTCATCGTAGGGAAGCAGATCCTCTTCCAGTTTAAAATCTTCCAAGTTACCAAGAATGTAACGTGCCGTATTCCTTATCCGCCTGTAGGCCTCTGAAAAACGTTTTAATATCTCCTCCGAGATCCTGATATCATCCCTGTAATCTTCAGCCGACACCCATAACCTGAGGATGTCTGCACCATACTTATCGATAATCTCCTGGGGAGAAATAACATTTCCCGCCGATTTTGACATTTTCTTTCCCTTACCGTCGACGACAAAACCGTGCGTTAACACCGCCTCGTAAGGCGCTCTCCCCCTGGTCCCTACCGACGTAAGAAGGGAGGAGTGAAACCAGCCCCTGTGCTGATCACTCCCTTCCAGATAAAGGCTGGCCGGCCAGCTATGATCCTCCCTTTTTTCAAGGACCGCACTGTGGCTGACGCCTGAATCAAACCAGACATCAAGGATATCCTCTTCCTTCTCAAAGCTCTCACTGCCGCAATTCGAACAACTGTAATCCATGGGCAGGAGTTGTGAAACATCCTTTTCAAACCACACATCTGCGCCTGCTTCCTCTACCATGGAAGCGACATGATCGATGACCTTTTTATCCATAACCATGGTGTCACAATCAATGCACCTGAAGGCCGTGATAGGGACGCCCCAGGCCCGTTGTCTGGAAAGGCACCAATCAGGCCTTTTTTCTATCATACCGTAGATTCTTTCTTTGCCCCACTCGGGAATCCATTTGACGCCGTTAATTTCATTCAAGGCCTTTTCACGCAGTCCATTTTTCTCCATGGAAACAAACCACTGGTCCGTTGCCCTGAATATAATCGGTTTTTTGCACCTCCAGCAATGGGGATAAGAGTGAGACATCTCTGAACTTTGAATGAGGCTTCCAGTTTCCTGTAATTTTTCTATGACAAGAGGGTTTGCCTTAAAAACATGCTCACCGGCAAAAAAGGTGACATCGTCCTTAAACCTGCCGGCACTGTCAACGGGATTGTAAACTTCAAGGCCATACTGAAGACCGATCACATAGTCATCATGACCATGGCCAGGGGCAGTATGGACGCAACCCGTTCCAGCCTCAAGAGTGACATGCCTTCCGTTTATAACAAGGGAATCCCTGTCTAAAAAGGGATGGCTGCATAGCTCTCTTTCAACAAGAGAACCTTTAAATGATATCACTGTTTTATACTCATCAATACCGAAGGTTGCCATACAACTCTCAACTAAATCTTCCGCAACAACCACCACTTCACCACCGATATCGACAGCACTATAAATAAATTCCGGATGTAGACAGACGGCAAGGTTGGCAGGAAGGGTCCAGGGTGTTGTTGTCCAGATGACAACAGAAACTTTATGCCCCTCCAGAACGGGTAGTTTTTTCGCGATATCAGATTTGAAGGGAAATTTAACATAAATGGATGGTGACACATGGTCATCATATTCGACCTCCGCCTCTGCCAGGGCGGTACAACATGAGGTACACCAGTGAACAGGTTTTTTCCCTTTATAGATGGAGCCGGCATCCATAAACTTGCCAAGCTCCCTTACGATGGTCGCCTCATAGTCAAAGCTCATTGTCAGGTAGGGATTATCCCAGTCTCCCAGGACACCTAAGCGCTCAAACTGCTCCCTTTGGATATCGACAAATTTTTGGGCATACTCACGACAGAGTTTTCTGATTTCACTTTTGCTTAAATCCCTCTTCTTGCTTCCCAATTTCTTTTCCACCTGCAATTCAATAGGAAGCCCGTGACAGTCCCAGCCGGGGACATAGGGTGCATCATATCCTGACATCGCCTTCGACTTGACGATTATATCTTTTAAGACTTTATTAATTGCATGGCCTATATGGATATTTCCATTGGCATAGGGGGGACCATCATGAAGAATATATTTTTTTCTTCCCCTTGAACGCTCCCTTAATTTTCCATAGAGGCCCTCGTCTATCCATCGCTTTAAGGTCTCCGGTTCTTTTTGAGCAAGTTTTGCCTTCATGGGGAAATCTGTTTTAGGCAGGTTCAGGGTCTCTTTAAAGTCCAACGACTATACCTCCGGAATTATATTCATTTGACAGTGTATCAAGGGACAACATATTAGCATAAAGGGCGATTTTTTCAAGACAAATTGAAAGATATTTTCAATAACAGCAAAGAAAATAATCAAACTTGAACTAAATATGTGGCATCCCTGTTCACTTCTTAACAGGCTGTTGAAAAGGGATCTGAATTAAAAAAGGGCAGAGTTAAACTCTGCCCTTTCTAGATTCACGTAGATTACAGGATTTTCTTGTTAATTCGGACGATAGGCCCGGGAAGAACTCTGTGTCTTTAACCTTCTTTTTCTTGCCTCTTTTTGCTTTCTCTTCTTTTTAACTGAAGGCTTTTCGTAAAAGCGCCTTTTTTTCAGCTCCTTCATTATGCCTTCTTTAGCCAGCTTACGCTTTAAATCCTTTAAAGCTCTTTCAATCTGATTTTCAACGACTCGTACTTCCAACTAGTACTCACCTACCTTCCTGCTGTTTTAATTATCAATAAAACGCTTGCATGAGCGCAACAAAAATGGTGAATTATATAGGCAAATAATATGCGCTGTCAATTGACAAAAGAATCCAGGCCTGTCTTCTATGGTCAATATCAATCATTTTGCTTTTTGCCACGCCTGGTTTTACCTCTTTCAATCCAATTGGCGTAACAATCAATTTTCCCGAATACTCCCCTTAACAGATTAACTTCTCTACCGTCTAGTGCTGTTCGTGCAAATATATTTCTTATTGCCATCATGATATGACCCGGATTTTGAGGATTGAGGTAGCCTACCCTTCTAAATATATCCTCCATATGCTCATACATTTGCTCCATCTCATTTGAAGTAGCAATTTCCCGATCACACTCGTCCGGGATCTTCTCAGCTTCGCCCATAGACGCCTTAAAGATTTCATGACAGACAATTAGCACTGCTTGCGAAAGATTCAACGAAACATTCAAAGAAGATGTCGGAATGGTCACCAGACTGTCACATAATGAAATTTCCTCATTATTTAAACCTGTTCTTTCCGTTCCAAAGAGAAGAGCAACCCTGTTTTTTTGTGTCACCGGGATGAGTGTTTTAGCCAATTCATCGGGTGACATGATATTTTGCCTGTATTTCCCCTCGCGGCAAGTCATGCCCACAACGTAACCTGCATCTGCCACAGCCTCTCTTGTACTCGAAAAAACGGTCGCACCCAGAAGAGTATCATTGCAGCCCGAGGCCATTTTCCTGGCATCTTCTCCCGTAAATTCACAGGGATTTACAAGAACAAGGTCCTTGAGGCCGGCATTATTCATTGCCCGCGCAGTGGACCCCACGTTCATCGGTCCTTTCGGTTCCGACAATACAACGAATATATTTTCAAGTTTTATTTTTTTAGTCGACATTTTCTACTCGGTTATTGTTTTCTGTGACACAAAGGAATGACAATTGAGAATGTATGTAAGATGGAAAGGCAGGGCAAGTTTTTGTACACTTTGGGAAAGGCATGGTAGAAGGTGTATTTTGTGGGAGCACTAAAGGCCGGGAAGGATTAAACTCTGCACCCCCCAATAAGGCGGGGTGCAAAAGACTAAAGCAAAGCGTAAAACCTTCTTGACAGGACAACTGCCCCAAAGGCAAGGGGTTTTAACTGACAAAAAAGATGAGAAACAAGAAAAGCCCCAGTCTCCTAGGCTTCTTCCTTAACGACCTCTATCTTAAGACCAGTTGTTATCTCCGGGTGCAGCTTGACTGGAACAGAGAATTCCCCCAGTTCTTTTATCGGCTTTTCCAGAAGGATCTTCTTACGGTCGATTTCAAAACCTTTTTCCTTGAGCGCCCTTTCAATTTCCATTGTTGTAACAGAGCCAAAAAGTTTATCGCCCTCACCTACCTTGTGTGAAAGAGTCACAGTAACTGCCGACAATTTTTCTGCAAGGCCTTCAAACTCTGCCTTCATTTTCTTGACTTTATGTTCCGCCAAAAATTTTGCATGTTCCATGGCTTTTACATTTTTTGAGTCTGCAAGCATTGCCTTCTTCTGTGGCAATAAATAGTTGCGCCCATATCCTGCCTTTACATTGACAATATCACCGACAATACCCAGACTTGAAACATCCTCTGTCAAAATCAAACTCATGCTACTCATCAAAACCTCCTTAACTTCCTTCCTTTTGATGACTCGAAAACTGTCTATTATAGTTAATTAAGATGAGACTTTTTACGTCTCACTATCTTTGGGTTTGGAAAGTTTCCTAAAATCTGCCCACGTATCAAAAAGGCCGACAAGGGCGACTAATGCCCCTAGATACCACACTATGAGGACATAAAGGAAACCTTTCAAAAGACCTGCCACCTTCTTCTTGTTAAAATAAAACGAAATAATCGCCATCCCCTGGAAAAAATAAATGGTAAAGAGAACAACAAGAAGGTTCATACCTATTACTTTCAGTGTTGGAACATCAACAAAGAAAGAAATTCCACTTAATACTACCGCCCACACAAGAGGTTCAGGCGCTTTCCAGCTTGACAAATTCCTGAATGGAGCATCCAATCCCATACGAAGAAATATCCTGGAAAGGACCATGACGTTCAGCCATAGAGTTATCAAAACTGCAACAACAAGCAAAGATGGATAAAGCTGAGAAAGAACATCGCCAATGGCAGGAGCTAAGTCCTTCAAAGCTTTCACCTGAGCGACCGACATGCCGGCACGTTCATTGAGGGAGATGCTCTGACCAATAACTTTCTCAGTAAACATTTTTACTGTTTCACCAGTAGAAAGGTTCTCTGTTGAGGCATAATGCCCAAGAAGAAGCAGTACTAAAACCACAACGACAGAGACAGAAAGAATAAAGCTTTTTTCTACGCTGTACCTTCTGTAAATCGACTCGGAGATCAAAACGCCAAGAATGCCAAATTGCAGCAAATAGCCCAATCCTACTTTCTGGCCTAAAAAGCTAAAAGCAATAAACAGAAAGAGAGGAAGAGAAAGGCCCGCCCAACGCCCAAGCCTCAAATAACAGAAGATCTGTGGACAGGGTGTTAACATGCTCAAAAAGACTGACTGAAAAAGAATTATTGACGAAGCGGCACTTAGAAGATAAATAGTAACAATCCGCTTGACAGACATCTTATGCTTTCCTCAACGCCTGAAACACCAACTAATTAAGTATGGTTTGCACAAAGAGGTAAGAGGGCAATATTTCTCGCTCTTTTAATAGCCTCTGCCAACTTTCTCTGGTGAGGTGCGCAGGTTCCTGAAATCCTTCTTGGAACAATTTTACCTCTCTCAGTAATAAAACCTCTAAGCCCCCGGTAATCCTTATAATCTATCTTAAGGGTTTTATCTGAACAGTATCGGCAGAACTTTCTCCTGGCGTAAAACTTTCTTTTCACAAAAGGCGCTGAAGGCCGTCTAGTTTCTGAACTCATTTATCATCCTCCTTACTGTTGAGACTGTGCGGTTTCACTACTACCTTCACTAGCCGGAGCTTCCAACACCTCAGCTGCCTCTTTTTTCTCCGCTTCTGTGGCCTTCTCTTCAGAAGGCTTCTCTGCGGCAGCAGTTTCGAACTGAGGTTCTTTATCCAACCTTAATGATTGAAATCTTAATACCTCATCGCTGAGTTTTAAGTTTCTTTCCAACTCGGTTAATGTGTCGGGACAACATTGGACGGTGACGAAAAGATAATGACCCTTTGACTGCTTCTTGATAGGATAGGACAGCTTTCTCACACCCCAGTCATTAATGTTGAGAATCTCTCCCTTTTCAGTTTTCTTTCTTTTTTTCTTCAGGAGCTTATCAATCTTGTCGACTAGCTCCTCCTGACCTTCGCTCGTTAAATCAGGGCTGGCAATCAATGCCATTTCAAAATATCTCATTTTACTACCTCCTCACGGTTTTAGTCAGCCCCGGAGCATTAGTGTCCGGAACAAGGAGCGAAACCATTCTTTATACACTAACCCTGGAAACAAATCAAGTAATAATTAACATTAAACAAGAGTTATGGGGGTATTGGATACATCTCACCTTGCTTTCTTTGCGAGCAGCAATCGCGACAGGGCAATTTCCAAACAGCTGATTCAGCTAACGAAAGATTGCTTCAATTCACTCGTAATGACTGAGTTGCAGGTTTTTCATCAGCCCGGAAAAGGTGGGGTTAAACTCTGTTTGCACTACCCAGAACATTCTCATTCTTATACTTGATCATTTTGATCAACTCCTCACGTGCAGGACCGAGATACTTCCTGGGATCAAATTCTGCGGGATTTTCAGCCATTATTTTTCGAATTACAGCCGTCACGGCGAGCCTGCCATCGCTGTCTATATTGATCTTGCATACAGCCGATCTTGCTGCTCTGCGTAGCTGATCTTCAGACACGCCCACAGCGTTTTCAATCTTGCCGCCATTTGCATTGATGGTATCAACATATTCCGGAACGACTGATGATGCGCCGTGCAATACGATGGGAAATCCGGGGATACGCCGTTCCACCTCTTCCAGGATATCAAACCTGAGCGGCGGCGCCTCCTCCCCCGGGCCGACAACCTTGAATTTATAGGCCCCATGAGAAGTGCCGATGGAAATTGCCAGGGAGTCCACACCGGTTTTCTCAACAAACTCCTCAACCTCTTCTGGTTTTGTGTAGTGTGTTACTTCAGATGAGACATCATCCTCAATCCCTGCGAGCACACCCAGTTCGGCTTCCACGGTAATATCTCTGGGATGGGCATATTCAACAACCTTTTTTGCAAGGGCCATATTATCTTCAAATGAATGGTGAGAACCGTCAATCATGACTGATGAAAAGCCCGTATCGATACAGGATTTGCACAACTCATAGGTATCTCCATGGTCGAGATGGAGGGCAATGGGAATATTCCCACCCATCTCCTTCATCATCTCTACAGCCCCCAAGGCCATATATTTCAATAGCGTCTGATTTGCATACTTTCTGGCGCCGCTTGAAACCTGCAAAATGACCGGTGATTTTGACTCGACACATGCAATAATGATGGCCTGAAGCTGCTCCATGTTATTAAAATTATAAGCTGGGATAGCATATCCACCGTCCATCGCCTTTTTAAACATTTCTTTTGTGTTAACCAAGCCAAGATCGGAATACTTTGTTTCGCCTGCCATTTTTTCCTCCATTCACCGTTCTTAGGATTTACTTTAAGCACTAGCATCAGATTATTTTTTCATTCTCAAAGTAAATATTAGTTGCCAGAGGAATATTTGTCAACTAGTGAAATCCTCAACATCTAATTGTGCCACTTTTCACTATAAATCGTATCCTTTCTGTGATAGGCTCCGAAAACTTGTGCTTAATAAACAAAGAATTAGGAGGAATGATGATGAAAATAATGTTGCGCATATTTCTTATTATTGCACTGCTCTCTCCGTCATTACTGTGGGCGGAAGAGGCGACTGACTCAAGGAAGGAGATAGAGGAACTAAAATCGCGCCTGGAAGTCGTTGAAGCGACTAAGGAAAAGGAGATAGAGGAACTAAAATCGCGCCTGGAAGTCGTTGAAGCGACTAACGAAGATGTGGAAGACAGGCTCTCCCGCCTGTTCACATTAAGCGGCTATGCGGACTCCGAGTACATAATCGATGACAGGGGCGGTAAATCTGATGGCTTCAAAATTCATCACCTGTCGCTCTTCTTTAAAAAGAAGATATCGGACAAATGGAAACTTTTTTCTGAATTAGAATATGAATATGCGCCTAAATTTGAGTCCGGGGTAGCGCAAGGAAAAATATTCGTTGAAGTTTTTACCATAGACTATAATTATAATCACTACATTAACATCAGAGCAGGCCGATACCTGACGCCGGTCGGAATTTGGAATGTCGAGCATTATCCACCTTTTGTATCAACTCAGGAACGCCCTCAGCACATCCGTAAAATTTTTCCACAGATAAGTGATGGCCTCCAGTTTTTTGGCACAGTTAACCTGGGTAAAATCGTTACGGACTATATTGCCTTTATATCTAACGGCTCGGACGACTTGGTCAATGGTATAAGCGACTCCGGAAGCGGCGACGATAACGACAATAAAGCCGTCGGCGGCCGGCTGAAATTCAAATTCCCTCTCCTTTCAACAACTGAGCTGGGCATTTCAGGCTACAGAGAAAAAGACAATTTTGACGCAGAGGTAAATGCATCTGGCCTGGACCTCAGCCTACAGTGGAAAAGATTGAAATTCCAGGCGGAATATGCAGCAGGCTCCTATGATGTTGCGACGGGCACCGATTATGACAGAAAAGGTTATTATGGGCAGCTTTCTTATGGAATAGCGGATCTAGACCTTATTTACAGGTATGACTGGTATGATGCCGATGATACCGTCGCCAAGGGTGATAAAACTATAAATTCTGTTGCGTTGAATTACCATTTTACACCCTCAGTCGTCGGCAAAGTTGAGCATCATGTCAATGACTACGAAGATTCAGCCAAGGAAGACTATGATAAAACGGTTTTCTCTATTGCAGTTTACTTAGGGGACTGAATAATCTTTTAACCTGACATCATACTTTGGAGGTAGCCTCATGAAAATCAAAATATTGATATTTCTGGCAACATCTGTTTTTTTTCTTTTGTCCAGTTCATCAAAATCGGCCATTGCTGAAGAGATTGCAGTAGTTGTGAATAAAGATAACCCTGTAGAAACCTTATCTCTTGAGGAGGTCAAGGATTTTTATAAGAACAACGTGCTCACCTGGTCCGACGGCAGTCGAGTAGTAATGTATGACCTGCCTGTCAAACATGAGGTTCGCAAGGTCTTTTCAGTGGTTCTACTTGGGAAGGAGGCCAAAGAAGTTGCCAGAGAGTGGGCAAACAAGAAAATCACCAACACAGCGAAGAATCCACCCTTTACACTGAAGTCAGAAGTTCTCATCCAGCACAAAGTTAGTAAATCTGTGGCGGCTATTGGCTATGTTCGCAAAAGTAAACTCAGTAGAGATAAAGTCAGGGTAGTGGCCGTCATAAAATAGGAGATTGAACTTTGAATTTTTTCAATCAAATGAAACTGCAGTGGAAGCTTGTTTCTGCTTTTGGCCTAATACTTTTAGTCACCATTGGATCAATGACCTTCACCATCACAAGGCTCATCAGTCTCGCATCTCAGGTCGACATAACTGGCAAGCTGATAGAGAAATATGGCCAACGTTCAGACACACTCTATTATGCTGTTCAATGGGGATATCCCGCACTGAGAGAGGGCCAGTCGATTACAACGTATATCATGTCTGATGACCCCGATGAACAATCTTCCCTCTTTGAAAAGTTTGGAAAGGCGGGCAAAGAATTTAAAAGGATCAATAAACTTGTTAAAGAAAGCGCCACCACACCTGACGAGTTAAAAAGGATAGAAAAGCTTGAAGCACTGGAAAAAAAGTTTCAGGCTGAAGCAATCAACATTATTACCATCCGCGATGGAGAAGGGGAATATGGCCCGGAGACCAGAGAAGAAGTTAATAATTTTAACAAGGTTGAATCAGAGTTTATTAAGGCAATTGAAGAATTTGTAGAATTTGAAAAAAATTATATGGAAGAGAATCAGCAAGAATCAAATGCCGTTATCTCAACCGTTAATGCCGCTGCCAGCAAAGCAATCACTATTACCATATTTATCTCTTTTTTAGCCATTGTTATTGGGGTGCTAATCTCTCTCGTTCTGGCTAGAGTCATTTCAAAGCCTATTCATGCTGTTGTAGCTTTGGCCAAGAAAATAGCGGCCGGCGACCTCACCCAGAAGGCCGAAGTCCTTTCCTCTGATGAAATGGGAGAGATGGCTCAATCATTTAATGACATGATCGAGAGACTGGGGGGAATGGTAAAGAACATCCAGGAAGCTTCAACGAAGATATCGACGATCTCTGACCAGACCGCCGTTGCCGCTACTGAATTGAATTCCGGCGCAGAGTCCATAGAAAGCGCCTCTTCATCCATTGAGGAGATGAATTCCGCCATTGGGGAAATCGCAAGAGGGACATCGGACTTAACAAAACAAGCATCTGATGCAAGTTCATCTATCATTGAAATAGTCGCCTCCATCGAGGATATCGCTGACATTTCAGAAGGGCTATCCTCAACAGTTGACCAGTCATCATCATCAATCACTGAAATGGCGTCATCAATATCAGAAATCACAGGCCACGCTTCACAGCTATCCTTATATGCCACAGAAACAGCATCCTCAGTGTCACAAATAGATGCAACGATCAGAGAGGTTGAAAACAGTATTAAAATTTCTGCAGAACTTTCAGAGGCTAATGCCAGTGACGCTGAAGCTGGCGGAGAGACAGTAAAAATGACAATTCAATCTATGGAGAAAATACAGGAGACAGTTCAAAATACGGCAATGGCAATAAAGATACTGGGAGAAAAGTCATTAGCTATTGGAGATATTATAAACCTCATTGTTGAGATTGCTGAAGAGATCAACCTTTTGTCCCTCAATGCCTCCATCATTGCCGCCCAATCGGGTGAGCATGGAAAGGGATTTGCAATTGTAGCAAGTCATATAAAACAGCTTTCAAAGAAAACCAAGGGCTACACAACAGAAATAGGAGGGCTTATAAAACCTGTGCAAATCGAAGTTGCCAAGGCTGTGGAATCCATGGAGTCTGGCGCCTCTAACGTCGAGGAGGGAGTGAAGCTCTCTCGTCTTGCAGGAGAAGCTCTGGACAAAATGCTTTTAAGTGCAAAGTCAACAATGGATATGCTTGAACACATTAGTCGTGCCTCTACCGAGCAGCTGAGAGGTAGCAAGCAAGCAAATGAATCGATGGAAAAAACGACCCAAATGTTGACTCAAGTCTACAAGGCGATTGAAAAGCAGAACATGGGCAACGAATACATTACCAAAGCCACCGAAGAAATGAAAGATGCTGCCAGACAGGTAAAGGACACGACAAAGAAGCAAAGCCAGGAAGGTGAGAAAGTGCAACTTACCATCGAGGAGATAACAGGAGTAACGAGAATTATCGACAAGGCAACGCAGGAGCAGGCAAAAGGAAGCACTCAACTGTTAAAAGCCATGGAGGAAACCAAATCAATCACCGCCGGTAATATGTCCACCGTTAAAGATATGAAAAAATTTGCTGAAGTATTGGGGAATCAGGTCGAAGCGCTGGAAAAAGCTGTTTCCACATTTAAAGTTTCATCGTAGCCTTAAAAACTAATTCAAACATATGGAACTCATCTACATTAATACGTCAAAATTTGCCAAGAACCGTCAATATTATGATTTACCATTCAAATGCTGTGTAAATTTTGCAACATACTTACCCCTTTTAGCCATACAGAGCCATCCTTACCTTCCTAACAAAAGTGCCCAACTGTCGATTTATTACCTAAATTTACACGGATTATTGCAAAAACCAGTTTTTTTAGTCATTTCAAGGGCTTACAACACAAAAAACTCTATTTTGGCAAGATTGTTGCATCAATTAAGGATATAGATGGAAGTAATATGATAAATCTAAAGGGGGTGGCTCATCAGAAAACATGCAATAATCCCGATTAATGAAAAATAAGACAAACGGAGGTAGCTATAATGAAGAGATCAATTCAAATTTTGTTACTGTTTTTATTATCAGCCGGATTTGTTCTTTCCTTTTCATCCTATAGTTATGCTGTGCCCGCATTTGCCCGACAGACAGGGCAGGAGTGCAGCAGTTGTCATTTTCAGCATATGCCTGCCCTGAATACCTATGGCCGAGCGTTCAAGTCATCAGGGTATACAGATGTGGGTGACCAACCACTTATTGAGGGAGATAATGGGCTTTCCATTCCCAGTACCATGAACCTCTCGCTTATCGTCAAATTGAGGATTGTAAAAGAACATACCGAGGGGACAAGTACAGGGACAGGATCTGACCTCTTCGAATGGCAATACCCCGACGAGGCAGCGCTCTTTTTGGGTGGCCGCATATCTGAGAACATCGGCTTTGTCCTTGAAAGCCAGTTGAGTGATCCTGATGGCCCCGTATTCGACTCCTTCAAGATGCCAATCGGTAGTGACATTGCTGGAGGCCGTGCGCTTCTTATCCCCTTCTTCACACCTGCACACGGGCCGGGATTCAGTTTCGAACTATTAAATACGGGCGCCGTCAGAAACATGCGCTCCTTTGAAGACCGGAAAAGCATGTCGGCTCAACAATGGGCCGGCATTGGTGCCGGGGCCGCATCTGGTATGGCTGCCGTCTATTCAAATGATTTATTCTTTCTCAATGTAGCCGAGTACGCACCCTTTGATCCGAGTACTAACCCGGGCGTCGATCAATTCGGGCATTATTTAAGGGGCGCATTGATGGGAGATATTGGCCCTTTCGATTCTGCCATCGGCGTACAGGTTCACAGCGGAACGGCCAAGTGGAATGGTGAGGAAGTTACGCTCATCTCACCTGCAGGTGGAGGAACAGTAACAGAATCTTCATCGGTGGTTCAGAATGAAGCTAAAAATGACAGATGGGCCATAGATGCGCAGATGCAGGGTGATGTCGGCGGGATGCCTCTCGGTCTCTATGCCGCCTATGTTAAGGTTGGGACAGAAGACTGGACCAACTCAGACCCCAATGATAAAACAGGATGGAATGTTACGGCGGAATTGGGCGTTAAGCCCGGCAAAGTAACAGTGGGAGCCGGCTTTCGTGCCGGAGACAACGGTAAAGCGACGAACAATGATGACCATGCGACCTTTCTTGGGGTGACCTATATGTCTAAGCAGAACGTGCAGCTACAGATCAACCATACCCTATTGGGCGGAGATTCAAACAATGCTGCTTTCAAAGAATCAAGATCTATACTCATGCTCTTTGCTGCTTTTTAAACACTTATACCTTTAAACTTCAGGGAAGGCCTTTGGCCTTCCCTTTTTTTTGTTTCTTGACAAGGTCTTACTTGCTATACTTTTGATCTTCGGTTTATTAATTTTACCATCACGACCCTGGAGCGACAAACCACACTTTGAACTATGGGCAAGAGCAAAGGAGAAAAACCAGGGAAGATCCTCATCATTGATGACAACCAGGCCTTTCTTACATTCATTAAGACCTATGTACATGGATATTTCCCCGGACTGAAAGTAACCACCTGCGTCGACCCTCTTTGCAGTCTGTCAGAGATAACTGCTGATCTGGACCTGCTTCTCATTGACCTTGAAATGCCCGGCCTGGACGGTGGAAAAATCCTGTCCTATGCAATCAGTAAGGGGCTCAATAAAAACCGGATTATCATTCTTTCGGGTCACGATGCTGAATACCTGCACAAACGCTTTCCCATGGGAAGTTGCCTGGCAGTGTTAAATAAACACGAAGCAAAACAAAAAGCTGTCCTCGATATGGTTTTTAACTCTTTGCAAAAGTAGTGGAAGGTCGTCGAGTGTTCAAAGTTAAAAATCAGAAATATGAAAAGGCAAAATCTCATCCATCTTTTCCCTGAAGGATCTTTCTTCCAGGCTTAAATGCGGATTTCCTAAATCAATAAATAAACATAATCTTCCAGAAGAACGATAAGATATTCCCCGCCATTAAAAATGCAAACTCGTTCCCCATCTTTTTTTTACCCTGATACAGGCACATAAAATTTTTATATAAATATACAAACTTTTGTATAACCATACAATTTTTTGAATGCTATTTGTTTTTTGCCCCCCCACCTATATCATAATCAATTTTCCACACAAAAAAATATTTGTCTTTACTATCAGAATGTTATCAACTCATCACAAGTTCATGGCCAACAATGGCACTGTCAGTGCAATACACATTGGAATATGTTGTGACATCTGAAAAAGTTCTGATTGTCCGGTGAACGCGATGTCACCCTAAAGTAAGGGCCTGAATATGAAAACAAACCAAAAGATTAAAGTCTGGGATGGCATCGTACGGATTTTCCATTGGAGCCTATTGATTGCCTTTGTGATGGCATACTGGACAGCTCAAGCCGGCAAGCAGGAAATACATGAACGAATCGGTTATTTTATCACTGCCATTTTAGTCATTCGCATTATCTGGGGATTTGTAGGCACGACTCATGCTCGATT
>JADFVM010000129.1 GCA_015222555.1 Pseudomonadota bacterium | reverse complement strand
ATATCGTCAGGCGTCATGAGAGAGGGCGTGCCTCCTCCAAAATAGATGGTATCAACAGGGCAATTCTTTAAATCAAAGACTTCTGAGGCCCGATTGATTTCTTTTTTTAGTGCCGATAGATATTGATGCGGCACGCCCTTCCCCGGGTAGGATGTGAATGCGCAATAGTCGCATTTTTTCAGGCAATAGGGAATGTGAAGATAGAGGCCCAGTTTTATTTTGGAAGAAGCTTTTGACATGGTCATATTTTTTCTTTATATTCTATAGGTGGAGTCTGAAAAACTCTCAGTCTTTGATTATTATACTATACTAGGAGGGGTTAATGACATGCGAAACAAGGTCGTTTTACATTTTTTAAGTGGAGAATTGACGAAGGGAGAAACAAATGATTTTTTCCCTAATAAAGACTTCTTTCATCTGGCCTGCAAGGATTCCGGGGAGACCCTGGAGATTGACCTTTTCGACCTGAAAGCGATTTATTTTGTGAAAACCTTTGAAGGAAATCCTGATTACAACGAAAGACATGACGTTGAACGGGCCGGATTTGGAAAAAAGATTCAAGTCCAGTTTAAGGACTCAGAAAGCATTATCGGTTACACCCAGGGTTTTTCTCCGAACAGACCCGGTTTTTTTCTCTTCCCTGCCGATGCGAGCAGCAATAATGACAGAATATTTATAGTTAATTCATCTACTCAAGAAATCGGTTTTATCTAGCTATTAATTACGCCTGTTTACACTGCTTAAGCCGGGGCGAGTGATTTCTGACTTTACCATCGTTGCTGAACAAGGCTAATCAAATCATCTTAAGGAGATATAATTGAAAATTCTTTTTGTCATGGATCCGCTCGGGTCGATTAACCACGAGACGGATTCAACCCTTGTCATTATGAAAGAAGCTTGGAGGCGGGGGCATGAAATAAATTTCTGTACCGTTGAGGATCTTTACATATATAAGGCAATTCCCTATAGTCTCGTCAAAAAAGCAGTTTTTGAGGAAGGGGAACCGTTATTTTGCCTTAGAGAAGAAAGTGAAATCGCCCTTAAGGAGGTAGATGCCATTTTTATGCGGAAAGATCCGCCTTTTGACATGAACTATATATTTGCCACCTACCTTCTGGAACTTGCTTCCAGGGATACATTTATTATTAATGATCCTAAAGGTGTAAGAGATGCAAATGAAAAGCTGTATGCCCTTAACTTTCCCGAGGCCATTCCGGAAAGCCTCATTTCTAAGGATTCCAATAGAATTAAAGACTTTCTCGACGATGTGGGGGGAGAAATGATTATAAAACCTCTTGCGAAATGTGGAGGTGAAGGTGTTTTTTATATTCAAAAGGGGGATAAAAATCTCAGCGCACTCCTTGAAACGTCCACCAGCTTTGGCGGGGAATTCATTATGGCCCAGAGATATCTGCCGGAAATCAAAGATGGTGATAAGCGGATTATCCTGCTTAATGGGGAGGCGATTGGTGCAGTCAGCCGCATACCTCAGGATGACGAACATCGGGGAAACATCCATGTTGGAGGTGCAGGGTGGAAGTGTGAAATAACAAATAGAGATAAAGAATTGTGCCAAATGATAGCGCCACGTCTAAGAGCTGACGGTCTCTGGTTTGTCGGCCTCGATGTCATTGGTGACTGGATTACAGAAATAAATGTGACCAGTCCCACCTGTCTCGTTGAGATCAATAAGCTTAATGACCTTCGGCTGGAAGAACAGATAATCGATTTTGTGGAGAGGAAGGCCTCAAGCTTTTATTCGCGTAATAATTAGTAAAAACCAACCCCTAAAGACCAAGAAAGTAAATCGCCATGCCGGAAACGCAGATTGTGGCGCCTGCTATAGAATGACTGAACTTCTCAAATCGTCCAAATCTCAGCTTATTTATTCCAAGTAAGAGGGTTGTAACAACCAGGAGCATGGTTGCAATTGTTACAACGCAAAAAATGCTACTCACCCAGATCACTTCAAAAAGGCTGTTTGTTGCGGCAGGATACATCAACAGGGGAATAAGCAGTTCGCAGGGTCCGAGGATAAAAATAACAAAGAGTATCCATGGTGTCATGCTTTTCTCCCCAGACTCTTCATGTAAATGGGAATGATCTGTTTTATGAACATGTTCATGGCGGTGAGTCGCTCCGTTCCCATGATTATGCCAGTGGCTATGTGGGCGATTTTTTAAAGCCTTTTTCAAACCCCAGATGAAATAGGCCATGCCAAAGGCAATAAGCGCCCATGCTGCAATCTCTCCCCGGGCTGACTCGACAATATCCAGGGCTGTGGCTGCCAGTCCCAGGGCAATGCCGGCGCCTCCTAATATTAACGAGCTTGCCACATGCCCTGCGCCACAGAGAAAAGTTATTCCCACCGTTTTGAGAATAGACCATTTCTTTGCCTTTGCCATCATAACGAATGGAAGATAGTGATCGGGACCCAAAAGTGTGTGAAAAAAAGCGATAGAGACGGCTGACAATGAGAGTATAAGAAGTTCTTCAGTCATAAAATATGAGCCCTTAAGTCTAAAATTTTAACGTTAACAGGCTGATGGCAAACTTCAGGCTTTTTTCATTTTAATAAGGATAATCTCGACTTGAACAGTTTTTAAAGTGTAGACAGTTTACATCTTTTATCGTATTGATGTAAACTTGATAGTAGAAACTACAGCACTTGATCAAAAAGATGTTAGCCAGCAGGAAATATCAATATGACTCACAAATTTGATCCCGCCAATAAAGAAAAATTAGATAATGATGAGCGAAGAGCTTTTTACGATCTGCCTCAACTGCTGAAATATTTTTCTTTTTCCAGGGGGATGGTCATTGCTGATGTGGGATGCGGCACGGGATACTTTACTTTTCCGCTGGCAACAATTACAGGCAATACCGGAAAAGTTTTTGCGCTCGATATTTCCGAAGAGATGCTGGAGACCGTCAAAGATAAAGTTAAGAGGTGGAATACAGATAATGTTATTCCCCTATTATCACAGGAAAGCGCTTTCCCCATTGAAGATAATGCTGTTGATTTCATCATGCTGTCTCATCTCGTTCATGAGCTGGAATCGCCATTGACCTTCTTTTCAGAGGTGGAGAGGGTCTTAAAAAAAGGGGGTTCTATCGGTATTGTGGATTGGGACAGCGTTGACTCACCCGTTGGTCCGCCTCTAAAGGAGAGGATATCAAGGGATGAGATGAAAGGTCTTCTGGAAAAATCAGGTTATGCCATCGACAAAGATAAGCAGCTCGGTAAATATCACTACGCTATTCTGGCCGGTCGGCCAGAGGATATCCTTGCAAAAAAGATTAAAAAGGTAAGTGAGAAACTTGTGCAGGAGCTGTTATGCATCAAGGAAAAGACGATGAGAAGCGCTATTCTGGCTGAGCGCTTTAATGGCTCTAAGGAGGAGGTGGTTGTCGAAATATTAAATGCCTTATGCAAAAGGGCCTCTGAAAAAAAGAAGAACTATGTAGAAATTATGGCAAGCTGCATGGACATAGATCGTTTCAAAAGGGTGCTAGGTCTGGAAAAGATGAGTAAAATTTATAACATTGCAAGGGAGAAAGAATACACCGATGTCGTTAGGCTTCTAATGAATCCACCACCTAAAGGACTATCTGCAAGTGAGTACGATTTTGTTGAAGGCCGTGACATATTCGATATCACTCTGGGTGAAAAAAGGAGTCTTTCAAAAACTCAGTTGAAGGATACACTGGACCGATTACTATATGATGAGGATCCAACGGTGATAAAAAATCTTCTGGCTAACCCAAGGGTAACGGAGAGGGACGTGTTAAAGGTTGTTTCAAAGAGGCCCAACACGCCGGAGGTAATGAAAGCGATCTTTGAATCTACTAAATGGTCATCAAGGTACATCATTAAAAGGGCACTGGTTTTAAATCCATACACACCCACCGGAATGGCGTTGGGGCTTATTAATTTCATGCAGTATAAGGATCTCAAGATGATAGCTGGTGACAATTCGCTTCACAAAGAGGTAAGTGAAGCGGCAGGAGAATTGCTTAAAAAGAATTACAGGGAATAATAAGAGACTAGCCTTTCTTTGCCTCCTCCTTTTCTTTATCTTTTATTTTTTCTTTATCCTCTCCGGGGGTAATATCTATTTCATCTTCTCCACTGACAGATTTTTTGAAACTTTTTATCCCCTTTCCAAGCCCTTCACCTATTTCCGGCAATTTCCCTGCCCCGAAGATGATGAGCACGACTACTAAAATAATTATTATTTCATTCATTCCCAGACCAAACATAACAACCTCCTGTTAAAACTTCATTTGTATTGTCCTTAATTAAGAACTACCTGTCAATTAAAAAGGTAATCTTACATAATCAGATATTAAATTGTAATATTTGTTATTTAAATAGAGATTTTGCGGGAAGTATTTATTTCAGGAGAGGACAATCCGGATTTTTTAGTCCTATGGGGTAAAGGCTGTCAGGCTAAAATGTCAATGATACTGCCAATCATGTCGGACGAGGTCTTAAGGGCCGCAATGTTTGCCCTTAGAAGATGCATTGCATTGATTTTGCCCGCTGTTTTATCAACTATATCTACATTTGAAGATTCGACTTCAGTGCCATCAACTCTCTGATATATTGTTCCGGCCTGGCTGTTTCGGCTCAGGCTTACCTTAACACCACCATTACCAGACTCGATGACACTTGCAGCGGTGCTCTTAAAGCCATCCGTATTGGTGTTGGCAACGTTGTGGGCTGAAACATTTTTCAGGTCGACGGCAGCTTTTATGCCCGACAATGAACTGTAAATGGCTGGTATTATAATGACCTCTATAGGTATTGATCGGATGGTGAGGAGATAAACTTTTTCACCATAGCCTCCCTTACCTTTTCCCCAAAGGGGATGAAAATGATAGACCCGCATTTATAAATGCTATATTATTGTTTAATAAAACAATCAAATGAGATAAAGGTTAGAGGCGGTTCTGAGAAAATGCAAGAGCGAGAAGATGAGATGCAAGCAGCACAGTTATTAAACATTCTCATTGTTGATGATGACGCACTTATTGTGACAATCCTGAAGGACATTCTTGCCAAATCAAAAACCAGATGTAAGATATGGACGGCCGGACTTGGTGCTCCAGCCCTGGATTTAATTACACATAATCGATTTGATATTGCTTTAATTGATATCTGGCTCCCCGATGTAAACGGCCTTGAAATTATTGCTAAACTTAAAGTCATCAACCCGAAAACAGTTTGTCATGTCATTACCAGCCAGGATGACCCCGGTTATGTCATTCAGGCCAATCAGCTTGGCGCTGAACAATACATATTGAAGCCTTTCACAGAGAAACAGATATTGGACCTCATAGAGACATATAACAGCCCTTTGTTAAACGCGGATGGCTGAGTCGCCTTAGCTGATCCACATCTCCCCCTCCAGGTTATTCAACTACCCTTGATTGTCTATATATGCTTCAACAATTTCAACTATTTCATCGGGGTGAAAAGGTTTTCCAATAAATCCTTTTGCTCCATGAAAAATTGCCGCACTTTCCGTATCTGTTGTATTAAGGCCAGACCAGATGTAGGCATGGCATTTTGGATGACGTTCCTGAAGATATTTTAAGAATTCAAATCCTCCAGCTTCAGGCATCACGATATCGACAAATGCTAAATGAATGATGTGGTTATCAATTATTCCAAGAGCATCATCAACATTTGAGGCGATATGTGTTTTGATAGCAAGCTTGCTTAACTCAAAATACTCAGCCATACCCTTAATAATATTTTTTTCATCGTCCACCATCAGGATATTTATCATGATTTTTTACCCCCCCACCGCTCTTTTTTCTCTTACATTCCATGTCAGCAATCGGCAAAAAAAACTCCTAGTATTTATAACATAAAAAAAAGAGGTTGAGGCGACACATATTGCCTGATTTGCGACGTATATTGCGGTTTGAGTTTTTTCAGGATTGTGCAGGCGGTATTGCTTAAAAAGAGTAGGGGAGTTTTTCAAAAACCGATAATTCGACCATCAGCTAGTCAGGCTCGTTCAGCGTTCCAAAACGATAAATTTTGGCGTACCATAGTCACTTCCGATATTGTGAAATTCAACATCATTGATTAATATCGGTCCTGCTGCCAAATGGGTATGGCCGGAAAAAGCTTTAATCGCTTTGCCCTTATTTGCATGGCTTAATATAATCTCCCCAAGCCGTGCTGTTCCGGAAAAGGCGTTTAGAAAATTGGACATCGGTTTTTCTTTATATTGGTGACCATTCATCTCCAACATGGGAACGGTATGGGTAGCTACAATAATCCTGTCCCGTTTTTTCATCGCCTCATCTAGCCGCTTGTCGAAGGCACTGCAGATCTTTTCACATGCCCCTTTATCACCATATGACCAGTGTATATATAAGGCATCATTCCATAGGGGCGTTTCATAACCGGGCGGGGTTTTTGTTTCATAATGATCGTCATTAACCTTAATGCCATTAATTTCCAGCCCTTTAGTGGCAAGAGAGTAGTCATAGTGTCCCATTGTTCCGACGATGGCGGCCTCTTCAGTGTAAAGGTTATTTGCCTCAAGATAAGTAACACCACTGTCATCTGCAAGCGCTTTAAGCCTTTCAGTTAAAATTTCCCAGGAATCAAGTCCCCTATTAGTCCAGATATCATGGTTGCCTGCACAGAAGGCGATATTTTCTACGGGTAGTTGCTGAATAAGTTTGAAGAGTTTTTTATGATTATTTCCAAAATGACGACTATCCAGCTCGAGAGACTCAGCCACATCTCCAATGATGACAAAAGAGTCAATTTCTCCAAGGGATTGCAGGTTTTGGAGAAAGGATTCTACTATCTCATCGTATTGTTCGTGAATTCCAAAGTGAAGGTCAGCTGTGATGATTGTTTTCGCCATAAAAAGAAAATCAATCGGCTACAATAAATGGAGAGGGTAAGCCCTGAGTGGTGAGATTTCGACGTATGTCTTCTGCTTCTCTCAGGCTTTTAATGTTGATGATTCTTACTCTGTAAAAGGTTTTGCCATTCTTGTCAAAGGGTGTAATTGCAACCGATCCATACTTTCTTTCGAGGCGCCCCTTTAAATCATAGGCATTATCCTTTACCGTGAAGGCACCTGCCTGAATATTAAAGTTTCCTTTGTTATAATCTTGTTTTACTAGCCTGTTTCCCACCCTATTGCCCAGTGCGACTATTTTAACCTGGGCTGTTCCCTCATCCTCCATTCCCAGATTCAATGCCGCCTTATAAGACAGGTCTATAATCCTGCCGCTAACAAAGGGGCCTCTGTCGTTGATCCGAAGGATAGTTTCTTTCCCGTTATCAAGGCGCTTGACATTGACATAGGTTCCCATGGGAAGCGTTTTGTGTGCTGCCGTCATGGCATGCATATTATAGGTTTCACCGTTTGATGTCAGCTTACCGTGAAAATCACGTCCATACCAGGAAGCGATACCTCTTTCTTCGAAACCATAGGAAGTGCTCACCGGTGTATACCATTTGCCCGCAATCTTATAGGGCTTTTGAGTTCCTCTTTTAGTTTCATAACCTGCCGGGGTGGGTGAGGCACAACTTGTAGTAATGAGACAGCTTAGAATGATTAGCAAATATCGTAACATAATGATCCTCAAGTGTTACATTACTCTACCCTATTCCCACGCAGGAAAACAAATGAAATCCCATATTGCAACTTGCCATATGGGCGTTGACGGATGACGAAAGTATCTGTTATAGTTGCCTTTACATCTTTCAATAATGGAATAAATATGGCGGAAGAAAAACTGACCCACTTTGATGAATCGGGCCGGGCAAAAATGGTAGATGTGACAGAAAAGGGTGTCACTGCCAGAGAGGCGGTTGCCCTTGGCTCTATTCATATGAAACCCGAAACAATGAAGCTCATCCAAAGGGGGGAGATAAAAAAGGGAGATGTTCTTGCCGTGGCACAGGTGGCCGGTATTATGGGGGCAAAAAGAACGCCCGATATTATCCCCATGTGTCATCCCCTCTTGCTTACGGGCGTTAAGATGTCTTTTAACATTGATGAAGGTCCCGATAAGAGGGGGCTTTCCACAATAAATATCTCGGCCTGTGTCAAAACAAAGGGACAGACAGGGGTTGAAATGGAGGCCTTGACGGCAGTTTCAACGGCAGCATTGACGATTTATGATATGTGTAAAGCGGCAGATAAGGACATGATTATCGGCAATGTTTACCTTCAATCCAAAAGGGGGGGTAAAAGTGGAGAGTACCGGCGGGATGGAGCTGTATGATGGGCAAAGTTAATGTACGTTTTTTCGCAAACCTCAAAGATCTTGCCGGGACGGATTCCCTGGACTTTGAGATAAAAGACAATATGACGGTCAAAGAGTTTGTCTCGAAACTGTTGAATGAACTTCCTGCCTTGAAGGCGATGATGGAACAGAGGCGAGTATTTATTTCCATCAATCAGGAAATGGCCCAGAATGATGACATTATAAAGGATGGAGACGAGATTGGTCTGCTCCCTCCTTTTTCCGGAGGCTGATGTGGTAAGGATTCAAAAAGAAGATTTCTCTGTTGACGAAGAGATTAAAAAGGTCATGACCGTTTCAAAAAGTATTGGTGGTGTGGCCACTTTTTTAGGGACGGCCAGGGATTTTTCAAAGGGCAGAGATATTGAGACCATATCTTTTGAGCATTATGGTGGTATGGCAGAAAAAAAACTTGCAGAGCTGCGCGAAAAAATTCTCAGTGAACATGATATTTTGGCCCTTTCAATTATTCACAGGGTGGGCGACGTCGTGCCGGGCGAGAATATCGTACTCATTGTTGCCGCGTCAAAACACAGGGCGGCCGCTTTTGATGCCTGCAGAGCCTGCATTGATGAGCTTAAAAAGACCGTACCCATCTGGAAAAAAGAGATAACACCGGAAGGTGATTACTGGGTAGAGGAACATCCCTGATATGACATCTAACGTGATCCCTCTTGTTACCTTTATCGGTAAATCCAACAGCGGTAAAACAACCCTTCTTGTGCGGCTTATTCCTGAACTCAAAAAAAAGGGCTATAAAGTCGCGACGATCAAACATACCCATCACAACGTGGTTATCGATAAGGAAGGAAAAGATTCCTGGAAGCATCGACAGGCCGGTGCAGATATGACCGTCTTGCTTTCGGGCACACAGATGTCCTACGTAAAAAACCTTCCCGAGGAGCCTCCCCTTGAGCTGATCAGGGATAAGTATGTCAATGATGTCGATATCGTTCTGGCTGAAGGGTTCAAAACCTGTGACATGCCGAAAATATGGGTTTTCAGGGCGGGAAACTCCCCTTCAATTATCAATAAAAGGGATAACCTCATCGCCGTAGCCTCAGATGAAAAGGCAGAACTGGATGTCCCCTGGTTTCACCTCGACGATATACAGAGTTTAGCAGACTTTATTGAAGAGAGATTCCTGAAAAAAGGATAATATCTCAAGCCTGGCCAATAGCCACAACCTGCCGAGAGTGTATATAATCCTATTATGAGCCCTCAATTTAATAACATTACAGGTGTTATCCTTGCCGGCGGCGAAAGTAAACGCATGGGACGGGACAAGGCAACGCTGGAATTTTCAGGCGACAGGCTAATAAAAAAAACAGTTTGTCTTTTTAAATCCCTTTTCCCCACTGTTATCGTTATTTCCAAAGAGACGGATCATTTGAAAGATCTTGACTGCCTTGTTATTGAAGATATGCTTCCCGACAGGGGCGCAATGATCGGTATCCTCACTGCATTTAAGCACTCAAGGGCAGAGGCGATTTTTGTTGCAGCCTGTGATATGCCCTTTCTTAACAAAGAACTCATCTCTTACATTATTTCAGAAGGCGCTGGGTTTGATGTGGCCCTGCCGGTGGTGGCGGGGAAAAAGCATCCCCTTCATGCGCTGTACTCAAGAGCCTCATTGGAACCGATGTCAGAGGCTTTAAAAAAAGGGAAAAAGAGTCTTAATGCCTTCATTGATTCTCTGGCACCGGAGAAGGTCCGCTTAATTGATGAAGAGGAGATCAAACAAGTCGATGCGGAGGCCCTGTCTCTTTTCAATATGAATACTGTAGAAGAGCTTGAAATAGCTAAAAGTATAATGCGTAAGACCCTTGAATAAACGGCAGATTGTTGTGAAGGTTAAGTAATAAAATGAACTTATCCGTTATAATACCGGTTTATAATGAAAAAGAAACTATCGCTGAAGTTTATAGTCGCGTAAAATCCGTTGATTTTGATAAGGAAAAGGGCTGATTGGTAATCCGTCTCACCCTTTAAATAAAGTTAACGATATTTTTACTGCCCATACCGTGAGCCGCAAAGGGGCTGGTTAAAAACCACAAGAGCTGTAAAAAACCAATTGGACACGGTCTGGTACCGAAGATTTTCTGGTCCGCAAAAGCGGAAGGGGCCTTACAAGACTTTACTCTTTTAATGATTGCAATGGCCTAGATCCTGATGGGTGACTGGTGCAGTGAATTCTATGCTGACACTCTAAACTTAATGAAACTACGGGAATGGTAAATATATTGTTGACTCAGTAAAAAAACCAAGCAAGAAAAAATCCTTTTTTCTTGCTAATGAATACGTTTTGCCATTGACAGGGGACCTTCTAATGGGTGACCCCTTTCACTACGATTTCTAGGTAAGTACCTCAGCCCTTATCGGCCAAGAGTAAGAACCTGGTGTCGTGAACGGTGATAAATAGAAACGATAGTTTAATGTTTTTATTTCACCCCTTATAAAACCGGCACTGGTTTGATAAATTTGAACGATGTTATCGTTTAGTATAAATTTTCTATTGCCATCCATGACCCACACTTTTTCATAAAAGTCGCCTGTTCTGGTTAAAGATAGGTAGTAAGCTCTTTTAATATTGGATCTGACCTCAAATACAGTGGCTGATCTCACTTCAATATATCCCCGCTCTATGTCTTGTTGCGATATTTGTAGTGATTTTGTTTGATGTGTACTTGTTACAGATAAATGAGGGAGTATTATGGCAGAAACGCCTAATTTCACCACGTTGCTATTTGCAGCATTAAGAAGGTGTGGACTGAAAAAGAGTAAGAGAAAGAGAGAGAGAGACATATTTATTGCTCTTGTCATGGCAACCTACCTCACGAATTTACGATTCAAAGCCAATACGAGGTCAGATTTCACGGAGAGGAACTAGTAGAGGTTCTTGCTTGCACCAAGCCAGTCTAAACTTATGCTCATTTGCTTATCTATACAAACCCACCCTTTTCTCTTTTCAATACAGCACCTTGGTTCACTTTGAAAACGCCGTTCTCTTCCACCGCCGTCAAAGTAATCAATAAAGTATATTTGACGCCTGTCTTCTAGTCCTCTTCTGTCAACTGGAGAACGTTTATACGCTATCATTTTAATCCTTCCTTATAGATTTATCTTGAATGACAATAAAAAAAGTATACGCATGCTCTTTCTTTATTTTGGTGACATAACATTACCTATTACTGAATTTTAATAAAAAGCACATAAGTACGAAAATGACTATTTCTACATGAAATCTACCATTTTTAAGCATAATAGCTTTTTGAACATTATAGGAAGTAATCACCCTTAATTAAAATCTACCATCTATTTTTCAAAATGCAAATTTTACAATTTTTTTGACGATTAAGTCATGTAATCTACTATGTTTCGGGGAAGGATTGTTTTGAGCATTACACAAAGGAAGCGTTGAGGGATTAGTCCTCATTCTCCTTTCATTCATTGTGGAAAAAATAATTGTCGAAGAAGACCGTTTTGGTTTTGAGCCGGAGTTTACGGCAAAGGCCGCCAAAATTGGCGCCAGAATCTATGAAGTGGGTATTTCCTACTCGGGCCGTGATTATTCAGAAGGTAAAAAGATCGGCTGGAGAGATGGCGTATCTGCAATCAGGTGCATTTTGAAGTATAATCTTTTTCGCTGATCCTTTCCCCTTATTTGAGCCTTCATTGCCATATTAAAACTTCCTTTGTTTTCTTCTCTTTCAGTGAATGACCTGCATCCCGTGGTTAAAGCCTTCTTTTTGAGGTCCAAAAGGCCCGTCTAAGGCCAAAAAAGAAAGCTTTTCAAGGCATTTATTCTTTGAATTCAATCAGTTGATTTGGTCCGACCCCAGAAACACCCCAGAAACACACCAGAAGTGACAAAGTGCCCCTGGGGTGAAGGCGGGAATCCATTCACTCTTCTAGCTTTAATCTTCCTTTAATCTTGAATTCGCTATTATGGGTATAAAAAAGGCCACGAAAAGGCCGGTTCAACCCGCCGCAGAAGTGGCGAATAAAAAAACTAAAGGAGGTAACGATCATGAAGAGCAACGCTTTCGACATAGTATTATATATTGGTTTTATCGTAGCGTACCCCGCCATACTGGCATTTAGCATGGTGGTCTGATCTGTTTAAATAGCATTGATGTTTATTGAAAGATAAATGGGTGCAAAGGAAATGGAAGCAGTAAACAAGCAGAGGCGGGGGAGATAGCGGTGATTTCAAAAAAGCGATTTTATCCTGCTCTTTCTCCCGCCTTTAAAAAATAAGATTAAGGTCGGATATGGACCTGGAAGTCTCTGCTCCTTCCGCTTAAGGTAAGGGGGAGCTAGAGGGGGTATGGTTTATATCATTCCCGACGGGATCGGGAATCCAGGACATTGATAGTAAATAAATCCACGCTTTTTTTTATTGGGATGTGTCTCTATTTCTTCTTACAACTCCCACGGATAACCAATAAATATATTGGGTTGAAAGCCTTCATTGCCATAAGCGAAATCACCCCTGAAGACTGCACCAGAGGCGGTGATCATACGCAAACCCAGGCCATAGGATGAACGAGTAGTGTTGTAGAGGTCACTGGTTTTTTCTGTAGTGCTGCCTATTTCATAGAAAAAAGAAGCCTGAATTGCAGTGCGAATATCTCTAATCAGGTAAAAATTGAATGGCGTGAACTCATCGGTCAGGTTCCAACGAAATTCTGTCCCCCAGAATCGGCTGTGTGCACCGGAATACCGGCCTTGCGAATAAGACCGCAATCGACTGAAACCACCCAAGGCACTCGCGGTACCATACGTGTTGCCATCAACTACTGTATCGATTAGTTCATTACAACGTTGTTTGTCGTCGGCATCTACAATGGTTTCACAATCCAGCCCCATTTCATCGGCAACTATGGCTCTATCTGTCTCACCTTTTTCAAATATTTTTGCATCAGAATGAAAATAATTAAACACCCAGGTACTCCGTTTACCCATGGGTATATACGCTGTTGTGTTGAAGTCCAATAATAAGTATTCCGGCTCAATTCCTTCTTTGGCATTATACCAACCACTAATATCCAGTCTTAGGCCACTGCGGGGATCCTGATAATCATCGGTAATATCAAAACGGGTTCCAACAATTTTCTGATCACCACTTTCGCTGGATGGATCCACTACTTCAAGGATAACATCGCCATTATTATCGAGTATCCGTTCAAGTGTATACCAAAGCCGATAATAGGCACCATAAATTTCAAATCGTCGATCAAAAAAAGTGGCTGTTAATCGCGTGCCAATAGACCCGGTATCACTGATTTCAAGGAGAGTGAAGTCATCTTTGTCTGTATTCATCCCTCGTTGACTATAATTGGTGATGCTTGCCTT
>JADFVM010000128.1 GCA_015222555.1 Pseudomonadota bacterium | reverse complement strand
TGTTGATAACATTTTTGTTTTTGTTGAGAAGCGAGACAAAAGAGATGATTCCGCCGTCATATTTGAATTCATGAAACTTCTCGGTCCGTTCATCTTCAAGGGTAATTTTTAATCCCTTATTCAGAAAGGCAAGCTCTCTAAGCCTCTGTGAAAGCGTGTCAAAGCTGAATTCTGTCTCTTCAAATATTTTAGTGTCGGGCTTAAAGGTAATCTTTGTGCCTGTCTTCGTCGACGTTCCCGTCACCTCAAGGTTAGTCTTTTTTACGCCTCTTTCGTAACTCTGGTGGTACACCTGCCCAGCCCGTCTGATCTCAACTTCCAGCGTCTCGGAAAGGGCATTAACGACAGATGCCCCGACACCATGGAGACCGCCTGAAACCTTGTAGGTGGAACTGTCAAATTTGCCGCCTGCATGGAGAACGGTCATAACCACCTCGACGGCCGGTTTATTCTCTGTCTTATGCATGTCCACCGGTATGCCGCGTCCGTTATCCACAACGGTAATGCTGTTATCGATATGAATATCGACATTGACTTCTTTACAGAAACCTGCCAGAGCCTCATCGACGCTGTTATCAACAATTTCATACACCAGATGATGAAGTCCTGACGGGCCCGTACTGCCGATATACATAGCAGGCCGCAGTCTCACCGCTTCCAGCCCTTCAAGAACCTTTATTTTTTCAGCCCCATAGTCCTCTTCAGTCTCGCTCATAAACCATCCTCTTTTTTCAGTGCAAAATTTTACCTTCTGAGACCATAAAAAGACTATCTTTCGATGATCTCTCAAAGGGAATATTTTCTACTTCTGTCGTTGTTATTAAAACCTGCTCCCCTTTTTGACGAAGAAAGCTAAGAAGCGCTTTTCTTCTTTCAATGTCAAGCTCTGAAGCAACATCGTCAAGCAATGTCAAGGGAGTTTCCCCCCACACAGACCGGTAAACTTCTGTTTCTGCTGTTTTGAGCGCCAGCAGGACGCTTCGCATCTCCCCTCTTGAGCTGAAGCTTTTTGCAATGACTCCATTAACCAGAATTGCAATGTCGTCCCTGTGAGGCCCTGCCAGCGTAATCCTCCGTTGCTCCTCTTCTTTCCTGAGCTTAAAAAGAGATGCTAACAGTTTTGCCTCTATTTTTTCATAATCATCATCGGCATTAAAGGCACCCATATACTGGAGGGAAACTTTATCTCTTCCGATAAAGGGATGACTTTTATCCAGCTTCTCATTAAGCAAAGCCGTCATCGACATTCTGCCCTTAACAACCCTGGCGCCCGCATAAGCCAGTTTTTCACTCCACGAATTTATCTCCTGCCGACGAAAGGCATCCTTTTTGAGAAGACTGTTTCTCTGCTTTAGAATCCGTCTGAATATTTTTAACTGCCTCAGATGGTGATGGTAAACATTAAAATAGGCCCTGTCAAGATAGCGACGTCTCCCTTCAGGCGAGCCCTGAATTAGCTCCATCTCATCAGGCGAAAAAACAACCATCCTCACTTTACCGATGTAATCAAGCTTTTTTTTATAGTTTGAACCGTCAGCACATATTTTTTTCCATCCATTATGACTTTTTTCTATGGAAAGAGCTGCCGCATCGGCCCCTTCAAAATGACCTGAGATTGAAAAAGAGTTTTCACCCTGTCTTACCATTTGAGTTGAATCTGTTTTTCTAAAGGACGAAAGCATGCCCAGAAAATAAACCGCCTCAAGAAGATTTGTCTTTCCCTGTCCGTTTTGACCACAGAAAATGTTAAGTTCCTCATTAAAAGAGACTTTAACTTCCTCGTAGTTCCTGAAGTTTTCTAGGACAATCTCCTTTATCATATCCTCATAGGCATAACGACGGATATAAAATCATCACTGTCTCCATCTCTCAAAAGGGCAGCGCTCAGCTCATCGGTAATGTTAACCGTCACCGTCTCCCCTTCCATTACGTTAAGGAACTCGATAACATACCTGGCATTGAACCCGGCGTTAACTTCATTACCCTCATATTTTATATCAAGCTCTTCCTTCGCTTCACCTATGCCTGGATTTGTAGTTGAAACCGCCAAACCTTCTTTACTGAACTTAAATTTGACTCCCTTTGTCTTCTCATCTGAAAGGATAGAAACCCGCCTCAAGCTTTTAATAAACTCCACTCTATTTATGGTGACAGGATATTCTCCCGGCACGGGGATAACGGGCTTATAATCGGGAAACTCGCCTTCAATGAGCCTTGCAATGGCAACGACCTTGCCTACCTTCAAAATCGCCCTGCTATCCTGAAAACCCAGCAAGACAGTTCCATTTTCTTCCTCGATCAGTTTTTTGAACTCCTGCATACCTTTTCTTGGAATGATATGACCTTTTTCACTTACATTAATCTTCTGACCGTCGACAGCCTTTTCAGCAACCGCCAGGCGATGACCGTCTGTTGCAACCATTCGTATACGATTATCGCCAACACCTTCAAAGAAAACACCATTGAGGTTATACCTCGTCTCATCGCCCGATACGGCAATAATGGTTTTTTCAATCATTCCTTTTAGAACCGATGCCTCAAGGGCCATAAATTCCACATCCTCATAGCTTGGAAAGGAGGGGAAATCTTCCGGATCGATACCCACCATATTAAAAACAGATTTGCCGGCCGAGATTTCAATCCAGTTATTGTCCTTCTTTTTGAGAGACAATTCATCGGTGGGGATCTCTTTCACGATTTCGAAAAGCTTTCTGGCAGAAAGCGTAACAGCACCTTCTGTTTTTATCTTGGCCTCTACGGTCTCCTTAATGCCGACCTCCAGGTCTGTTGCAACAATTTCAATACTCCCTTCACTCGTTCTTATAAGCGCATTGGCCAAAACAGGCATGGTATTCCTCTTTTCCACAATGCTCTGGATGAGATGCAGCCCCTTCATAAATTTATCTTTTGAAATAGTTATTTCCATAAACGAATCTCCCTCCTGAATTCCATCATATAAAAATATTAGTGTTTCAAACTGCTGATAAGGGCATCAACGGTATTTTTTGTATAGGGATCCGTTTCCATCAAGGCAGCGATCTTGTTGACTGCGTGAATTACCGTTGAATGATCCTTCCCGCCAAATTTGCTACCTATTTCAGGAAAGGAATCACTGGTCAACTCCCTTGCCAGATACATCGCTATTTGTCGCGGAAAGGAGATGACTTTCTTTCTCTTCTTTGATTTCAGGTCTGTCACCTTGAGGTTAAAAAATGACGCCACTGTTTTTTGGATATAATCGACATTAAGATACTTGTCCCTTTTAGCCAGGAAGTCTTTTAAAACTTCCTTGGCAAAATCGGTTGTAATATCTGTTTTATTTAACGAGGAAAAGGCACACAAGCGGTTGAAAAGTCCCTCAAGCTCTCTCACGTTTGAATGGATATTACTTGCGAGAAAGAAGGCCACATCATTGGGCAGGGTGATATTGTTCAGGTCCGCCTTTTTCTTTAAAATAGCAATTTTTGTTTCTGTATCCGGCGGCTGAATATCGGCAACGAGGCCCCACTCGAATCTGGATCTCAGCCGGTCATCCAGTTCCGGCATATTTTTTGGATACTTGTCACTGGCAACGACGATCTGCTTGTGAGATTCATAGAGGGCATTAAAGGTATGGAAAAACTCTTCCTGTGTCCTTTCCTTGCCTGCAATAAATTGAATATCATCGATTAAGAGGAGATCCATATGTCTATATTTCTCCCTGAACTTATTCATCTTTTCATACCGGATACCATTAATCAGTTCATTCATGAAGGTTTCAGCACGGATGTAACAGATTTTTGCAGACGGTTTTTTTGCACAAAGATGATGTCCGATTGCACAAAGAAGGTGTGTTTTCCCCAGTCCGGCTCCACCATAGAGGAATAAGGGATTATAGGTTGCGCCTGGATTTTCGGCTACGGCAAGGGATGCAGCATGGGAAAACTGATTGCTGGCTCCGACGACAAAATTATCAAAGGTATAGCGTTCACTTAAGCCGCGATGGTTTTCATTGACAGAAGCTTGAGGCGCCTTTTTTTCAACTTTCACCTCCGCCGGTTCTGCGTCAGGACTGTCTTTCAGTTCAATTTCAAAAGCAATTTTAAGATCCTTCTTTGAAACATCTTTAACAACATTTTGAACAATTTCCAGATAGTTGTCCCGTATCCAGTCTTCGAAGAACTTATTGGGCACCTTAAGAACAAACCGGTTTTCAGACAGTGTTGTTTTCTTAATCGGCTTGAACCATGTGTTGAATGCCTGATTATTTAACCTCTCTTCAATGAGGTTAAGACTTTTTTCCCAGATTTTATCTATCATAATTCCAGCTGTTTTTCATGAGGTACCGGCGGTGTGCGCCACTGCCACTGCGCACCGGCTGAACAGGGCAGAATTCCGGCTAAATGAGTTGTCAACTTACCTTACACAGGGAGCCCGTCCTGCAGGCAAAAAACATTACTTTTTTCATCGCCAATCCTACCAGAGCTTAGCCACTTTTACAAGCATATTTCTATATGTTGATGTTGAAGGAGAGACCGCAGGAAGCGGCTCTTATCCGTTGACAATGCTTCCTTTCCTGATATACTGGCTGAGATTAATTTAAAGTCACAATCGCCTGTTTAATAAGGGTAAGTCGACAAGTTTTATTGAATCCGAAATCAGGGTTTTCCACTTAAAAGATTAAGAGGAGTCAATTATGCCTAAAAAAACTGCTTCATTTATTCTAGAAGTAGACCCGCAAGGAATAGCCCTTCTTACAATGGACCTTCCCGGTGAAAAGGTTAATAAGCTTTCCATGTCTGTCATGGAGGAACTTGATGAAATCATTCAAAAAATAAGGAATGAAAAAGAAATTAAAGGTCTAATTATCCTTAGCGGCAAAAAAGATATTTTTATAGCAGGTGCCGACATATCGGAAATAGAAGAGATTTCTGATCCGGCAAAAGGCAAGGAGCTTGCCGCACGGGGGCAGGCTATTTTGGGCAAACTGGAGAATTTGCCCTTCCCCGTCCTATCGGCCATCCATGGCGCCTGTCTCGGTGGAGGGCTTGAACTGGCCCTGGCATGTCATTACCGGATAATGACAGATCATCCGAAAACGATTCTTGGCCTGCCCGAAGTAAAACTCGGCATTCATCCCGGTTTTGGGGGGACACAAAGACTGCCCAGACTGGTTGGCCTTAGAAATTCACTTGACATCATTCTTACGGGGAAAAATGTCTACCCAAAAAAGGCACTTAAAATAGGTCTGGCCGATAAAGTCGTCCCCGTTGAATATCTCCTCGATCAGGCAAAAGAGTTAATAATAAAGAAGGGTAACAAGGGATACAGCCGGCCTATTGGGATACGAAAAAAACAGGCTCTGTTAGACCGTCTGATAGAAAGCAATAAGCCCGGTAGAGACTTTATTTTCAAAAAAGCGAGAGAGTCTGTCCTTGAAAAAACGAAGGGACATTACCCTGCCACACTAAAGGCCTTACAGGTAATTAAAGAAGGGCTCTCTCTCCACCTGGAAGGCGGCCTGGCCATTGAAGCCAGCTCCCTTGGAGAAATGGCTGCGACAGATGTGTGCAAGAATCTTATCTCTGTCTTTTACCTTCAGGAGACACTCAAAAAAGAGACGGGCGTGCAGGATGAGATAATGCCACTGCCCGTGAAAAACGCTGCCGTTATCGGCGCCGGCATCATGGGAGGAGGCATAGCACAACTCTTTGCCGATAAGGGATTGCCTGTGAGGATGAAGGACATCAACAATGAGGCCATCGGTCACGGCTTGAAATCTGCCGCCGGGGTATTTAAAGGAAAACTGAAGAAACGGATTATCGACAAAAGAGAATTTGACCTGAAGATGGGCAATATCTCAACGTCTCTTAATTACAGAGGACTTAACAAAACAGACCTCGTTGTTGAAGCTGTCGTTGAGAAAATGGGGATTAAACAGGCCGTTTTAAAGGAGTGCGAAGAGCACCTCAATGAGGATGCCATCCTTGCCAGTAATACATCGTCACTATCCATCACGGAAATGGCCGGCGTAGTGAAGCGACCCCACAAAGTGGCAGGCATGCACTTTTTTAATCCCGTTCACAAGATGCCGCTCGTAGAAGTCATCAGAGGGAAAGAAACTTCCGATGAAACGACAGCCACCATTGTTGCCATGTCCAAGAAGCTTGGCAAAATACCGGTGGTCGTAAAGGACAGGGAAGGTTTTCTGGTGAATCGCCTGCTCATGCCCTACCTTAATGAAGCCCTTTTTATTCTGGAAGGAGGCACATCGATCAAAGAGATTGACAAGGCCTTACTTGATTTCGGAATGCCCATGGGGGCATTTATCCTTCTCGATGAAATAGGCCTTGACATCGGTTACCATGTGGCTGAAATTCTTCATGCTGCCTTTGGCGACAGAATGGAACCGGCAAGACTGATGAAAAAAGTGGTCGACTCAGGGAAGCTGGGAAAGAAAAACGATAGTGGCTATTACTCTTACCGGAAAGGCAAAAGGGACAAACCGGATGAGACGATCGACAGCTTACGTGAAGGCACGAAGGGTGACCATCTCGGCGCCAATGAAATCGTGGACAGATGCATATTGATCATGCTTAATGAAGCCGCCCATTGTCTGGAAGAAAAGATAGTCGACAAACCGGAGCATGTTGACGGCGGGATGATTTTCGGCACCGGTTTTCCACCTTTCAGGGGTGGCCTTTTGAGATATGCCGAGAGTCGGGGTCTTCAGGAGATTGTAACACGTCTTGAGGAGTTTGCTACGAAATACGGGGACAGGTTTAAACCGGCAAAGCTTTTAAAGAAACTGGCCCAATCGGGAAAAGGGTTTTATCAGCAAAGAGGAAAGACATGAAACAGAAAGTCATCCTGGAATTAATGGACGGCAACAGTGAAGAGGGGACACTAAAACATCCCTTCAAACCGTCGGATAGCAGTATTGAAGTCATACTGGATAGCACTGAAAGAGATCGACTTTCCTCTTAACAGACATATGTTACATTCAAATGCTCGGCAAACCTCACCAGTTAAAGTTCTCCAGCAAGAGCGAGATACTGGAAGAGGTAGAAACGAGTACGGGCGAGCGCTTTCAGGCACTTCTCACGTTCTCCCTTAAAGGCATGGGCCGTCATTGCAATAATCGGCCTTGCATCCTCTCCATTACCTTTTTCACACTCCCTCATTTTTTTTACAGCCCTATAACCATCCATAATAGGCATTTGAAGATCCATGAGAACAAGATCGTAGTGACTTGGAATAAACTTCTTAAATGCTATTTCATCATTATGGGCGACATCCAGGTGATAAGACGTCTCTTTCAGGAAAGTTCGAACAAGAAGCTGAATGTCCTCGGAGTCTTCTGCTAAAAGGATAGAAAGTTTTCTTTTGTCCTCCGGCAAAGCAGCGCTATTTTCCAGGATTGACTCATCATGTGAGGAGAAAGTCTCCCCACTGTTTAAGGATGCTCACATACTCACGAGCTTCCTCAGGCAGTGATGATTCGGCAAGAAGATTAGCCATACCAATAATTGACGTCATTGGCATCCGGATTCGTGTCTCATGTTTCTTAAGAATTAACTTTTTGCCCTGTTTGCTTCCTCTGCTGTTTTCCTTGCCTCCTGCAGCTCTTTATCAACTTTCTTCCTTTCAGTAATGTCAAAGAGTGCGCCCTGCAACAGAGTTGGCTTTCCCCATTCATCACAGATATTCTGAATAACTTCATGGACCCACCTTATTTTACCGTCTTTACGAATAATACGATATTCGCGGTCATCGGAAAAATTTGGTTTTGTACGTAATTTTTCCGCCCGTTCTTTAATGAAAGGAAGATCGTCGGTATGAATAATCTGATCCCACCGGGGCTTTCCGCTTTCCAGCTCTTTTTTTGTATACCCTGTAATTGCAGACACTTTACCCTGAAAAAATTCGGGCCGATAATGAATCTTGCTCTGGAAAGCAATACCCTGGAAATTTTCAACAAAAAGTCGGTAACCTTCTTCCGATTTATGTAAGGCCTTTTCCACTTGCTTGCGCTCCGTAATATCCCAGAAGATGCCTAATACTCCTGTCACCTTGTGATCTGCATTATAAACTGGGGTTTTAACGGTATGGACAAAGAGTTCCTTTCCATCCTGGATATAGTTTTCCTCAATCTCATGAGTCTCCCCGGACAACATGACACGTTTGTCATCTGCTCTATACTTTTTTGCAAGGTCTTTGTTGAAAAAATCAAAATCTGTTTTACCACAAATCAAGTCTGCATCTATGCTTACATCTTGAGAAAAATTTTCATTGCAGGAGATATAAACAGAATCCTTGTCTTTCAAGAAGATCCTTTGGGGCAGGTTTTCCAGCAGTATTTTATATTTTTCCTCACTTTTTTTAAGTTCAGTTGTTCTCTCTTCCACAAGTTCTTCAAGATGTTCCTTCATTTTTTTCAGCTCACGATCAGCCTTTTTTCTTTCTGTTACATCTCTTGTACTGATGGAGACGCCAGTAATTTCACCATCTTTCTTCACGGCCCCCACCCGTGATTCAAAGAATTTCATGTCTCCCTTTTTGGTATAACAGCGTGTTTCATATTCGCTTGCTTCACCCGTTTTAAGTGTAATTTCAACACTCATTCGCATCATTTCCACATCACTGGCAGAAAAATAATCATAGATTGATGTGCCAACAACCTCTTCCTTCGTGAGATAGGGTGCAGTATGATTGATATACCTGATCCTGGCCTCTTCATCGAGAAGAATGATATGATCAGGCGAGTATTCCGTAAGCGAGCGCCACTTCGCCTCTGATTCACGCACGGCCTCATTTTCCGTTAGTCTCTGATCTGTGACATCAATAAAAGTACCTACCATCTTTTCGGGCTGTCCATCTTCATCTCTGATGACCTCGCCCTGTGATAATATGATGCGTACCTCTTGAGTGGGGCGTACAATTCTACACTCTATCTGATAAGGGGCGGTATTACTAATAGCTGCATCAACAGCGGACAAGACTTTTTCTTTATCATCGGGGTGAATGGAGTCAACAAAACGTCGACAAGCAGCTTCATTTCCATTTGGTTGGAATCCGAAGATACGACACTGCTCATCAGACCATGTCTCGGAGTTATCTTTAATATTCCATTCCCAATTTCCCCGGGAGAGAGTCCGCCGGGTATCTTTCAGCTTTTTTCCATTCATTTTCAAATTATCTTTCACCCGTTTTTTTCCAAGACATGATTGACATCAGAGACCTGGAGAAATGATATTCACCTCTATATTTATAACACATTTCAAAGGTCTCAGCGCGACAGAAATTGTTTTTTTGCGTCATATATTGCTATATTGCATTTTTTTATGGGTGTGAGTT
Source organism: Pseudomonadota bacterium (assembly GCA_015222555.1). Taxonomy (GTDB): domain Bacteria; phylum Desulfobacterota; class JADFVX01; order JADFVX01; family JADFVX01; genus JADFVM01. The sequence goes on along the minus strand of JADFVM010000128.1, from coordinate 4,508 downwards.
CACATTCTGAGTGAAACAGTAGATATTCTTCATTATTTCTAATTGAGTGGGCAATCCCTGATGGCGAATAAGTAGGCTACTACTGGTCACCCCACCCTTTCTGAAAACTGATCATGGCCAGGCAATACAGGATGAGCGCTGAAAACACGACGACCATAAATCCAAAATGGATGGCCAGAATTGTGGCAAGAACGGCGCTCAACACGGAAGCACAACCATTCACCCCCCATACCCAGGGGATGAAACCAGGAGCCACCTTGCCCAATCGTGCCAGACCCAGGGGGAAAGGCATTCCCATACTGAAAGCCAGGGGAGCAATAAGCAAAACAGACAGTAAAATCTTTATCATCGCCGGCATCCAGCCAAGAAGAGAGAATATCGGCCCCAGAACTATGAGATATAACAAACCGACAACAACAATGGCTATTACAGACAATTTAACACCTGTCTTGTATGTATCTGAATTGGCATAGCGCCTCGACCAGGCACTGCCCAAACCGGCAAAAAGCAAAAAGCTGGCAAGAACGGTTGCCGTGGCATAGAGGGGATGATGGAGGAAGAGAATGAATTTCTGAATGAAGGCGATTTCTATAAACAAAAAGGCCAGTCCCAGGACAAAGAAATAGCCGCCCACTCTGCTGCGGCTGATCTTTGGCGGGACATAACCCGACTTGCGCCGAAAAAGTAGGAGCGGGAGAAATATGAGAACCAGACTTGCAACGAGTGCCTGAATTAAAGTGGCAATGAGCATGAGATAACCCCACTCCAACAAAGGCATGCCGCCCTGGCCTCGAAGGGAGAGGATTTCACTTAAGGTCTCCCATCTGAAAAAGTGAGAAAAGTAGGGTCTGTCGTCCGTCGCTGGATGGAGGTTGAACTTGTAATTTTGGATATAGCTTTCACTGTCGTTGCTCAGCAGGGCCCTGGCAGCGAGATAAAAGTAAGGTTCCTGCAATATGTTATATCGGTTCGTCTCAGCTTTGGTAATACCGGGATAATAGGCAAGGTCAAAGGATCGTTCTCTGCAAAATTTTTTCATCCTCACCATCTCTTCAGTGGTAAAAGGACTATTCTTGACCAGCAATGTACTGGTCTGCCAGCCACGGATCAGGACCAGTCTTTTTTCAGGATCGTCTATTCCCGATTGTCTCAAGGCTTCTACTGCCGTGGCAAATAGCTTCAATGTATCCCTGGGCGGCAGTTTAATCCAGCGGCTGATGGCAAGCATGCCCTCAACGCTTAAGTGATTGACATATTCCTGCAATGCTTCCACCGTGTAAAGATAGTTTTCACTTAGGGCATAAAGCCCTGCCGACGAAGCACCGAAAGAATCCAGCAGCGCCACCTGGATGAGATCATAGCTTTCCCTGCTGCCGCTCACATAGCCACGGGCTTCGGCAATATGGATATTTACATTTGGCGCTGAATATATCTGGCCGGAAAACTCTTTATATTTCTCCTGAACCAGCTCGATTATTTGCGGATTGAGTTCCACGGCATCAATCTGTTCAACACCATGGTAGTTTGCCTGCAGTATATCGGAACCACCGCCGGCGCCGAGGATAAGGATCTTTTCCTGTTTGAATAAATGGTAGGGCAAGGCCGAGCTCGTCTGGTCAAGATAAGCCAGCTTTTCTCTACTTTTGGGATGCGCTGTAATCACCGTCATTGCATCGGCATCTGTAAAGAGACCCAGTTGAGGCAGCGGTTCATCGGTCGCATTGAGACTTAGCCCCGGCACATGACGCAACGGGACCATTGGACTTTCCAGTATGCTGATCAATCCAAGAGGACTGGAAATTTCCTCAACGATGCGGGTACCGCTTATATTCAGCATTTGATTAAGACCCTTGAAGGGCGAAACAACCGGCTTCATCAACGAGGCGGGCAGAAGCAAGGGAATGATTGAGAAGAGAATAAGCACAAAGGCAACCGGCCTGGGATGAAGCTTCATCTCCCACCAGGCCAGTGCCGCAGCAACAATAGCCATCGTCCCGAGAACTTGTAAGGCCGTTGAAGGGAATACAAGAAACAAGAGCAGGATAACACCCAGGCTCCCCATACTTGCACCCATAAGGTCAGAGGCATAGACTCGGGAGATTTCACTACCGTAACGGGCCAGCGTAAGACCGATGCTGTTAGCAACAAAAAAAAAGGGTAAGGTAAGTAATAGATAAATGAGTAACAGGCGAAGCGGCTGGCCGGCATCCCATAATATCTCCTCCGGATTGAATGAAATATTCTGAGCCATGAGATAGCAGCCCACGGTCGACAAACCAAAGAGAATGACATTAACAATATAGGCCTTTGGGAAACGCGGCAAAAGACGGCTCGATGTGAGGGACAGAAATGTTCCGCTGACGCCATAACCGAGCAATGCCAGGCTGATAATCATGTAGGCGAAGTGATGCCACTGGATAATGGAAAAGAGCCGTATTAAAAGGACCTCGTAAGCCAGTGAGGTTGCAGAAAGTAAAGCAATGGAATAGCAGGGGGGCCGGCTTTTCTTTTCCATTATTATTTCATCCTCCTCTTTGGCTAATGTTCACCTGTTAATGGAACAAACCTTACCGGCAGTATCTGCCGGGTCGTCACATTACCCTGATGATCTTTTTCCACCAGAACAAGCTGCTGAACCATGAAGCGGCTGCCCACAGGGATCACCATTCGCCCGCCCGGCTTGAGCTGCTTTATTAGAGGCGGCGGGATATGACTGGACGCAGCCGTCACTACAATGCTGTCAAAGGGTCCCTCTTCCTGCCAGCCATAATAGCCATCACCGATACGCACCGTCACATTGTCGTAGTTGAGTCTCTTCAACCTTTTCTTCGCCGACCTACCCAGAGGTTCAACAATTTCAATGGTAAAAACCTTGTCCACCAGTTCTGCCAGAACAGCGGCCTGATAACCGGAACCTGTTCCGACCTCTAAAACAGTGTGTTTCGGCGCTACTTTTAACAGATCTGTCATGAGCGCCACAATATAAGGTTGAGAGATCGTTTGTCCATATCCGATCGATAACGGACGGTTCCTGTAAGCAAGGCTTCTCGCCTCGGAGGGAACAAATTCATGGCGTGGAACCTTACCCATGACAGTCATCACTTTCGGATCAAGGTCTTCTGTATTAATATAACGACTGGTAGTACGAACATCTGCCTCTATGGCCTTTACCATATCCAGGCGCGCCTTCACATAAGGATCTTCCGCAAAGGCAAATGCGATCATCAAAAGGACAAAAACAGCGGGAATAAGTACTTTGTGTATATATTTCATTGAGTCACCTGCCATTTAATAAAATCAACCTAAAAACCTCAGTTAGACACAGATAAACACTGATAAGTTATGATTATCACAGATTAACCCCGTTAGATATCAACCTTCTTAATATCATGAGATAGATATGTATCTATTATCTAATGGGGTAAATCTCTTATGGATTTTCCAACCACAAAGGTTAATCCTTTCATTGATTTAAGGCTTTGAAAAATCCTAATAAATCAGTGCAATCAAGTCGACCTAGCATTTCTTCTCAGACCGATTCTGCGAAGCTAAAATCTGTGTCCAAATGCTTTATTCAGAATTAATAAAACGTAGTTAACAAATTTAACGAAGCAAATTGCCACTACCTCTAATTAGAGTTTAGCAAATATAAGAGAGGATGTCTTTAAAGTGATCTTTAATTATAACTTCAAACAGGATTGGGGCGAGAATAAATGACAGGGAAAGAAATAAAACTTTACGGCCATACTACACTGCAAAGACCCGCCAAGGATAAATCCGGAAATTAGGCCATCGGAATGGAAGAAGTCAATGGCAAAACCCTTTCCTTCTGCCCCCGAGGATTTCAAAACAGAAGGGGCACAAAAACCTTTCTGACTTGGGATTAATCAACGGTCCTAACACCCAAAAGTTTCCCGTTGGAAAATTTAAAAATAAGAATTTTGCCAGGACCTGTTTTATAGCTCCACTCTTCATAGGTTTGAACGATTCGTCGGTTTGTGGAAGTTATTTCTTTATCAAGTCTATAAGTCTTTTCCCAGGCGTTCTTCTCATGTGGCTCACCACATTTCAGAAATAGCTCCGATTTAGCAGCACCCATTAACAGGGAAGATGAATCGCATCGTGTTTCCCTCTCAGAGGAGGAAGCCCACCCATAATCACCCGTATTTATTTCCCTCAATAAACCGTTTTCAAAAATTAAAATTTCTATAAAGCTATTGGGGCCGAAATTATACATCCATTCGTCTATAGTTACACTTATTATGATATTTTCTTTTTCATCTTTACTTTCCTTATTGCGCTCTTCCTTTCGCCTGTCTACAAAGGTGGGGTCACCGCACCAGCTTTTCACTTCACCTTTACTCAAGCCTTTATCTATGATTTTATTTTTACAATAGAAAGCAAATGCATCGCTAATTGTAAACGACAATACCATGACACAACATATTAAGCTTAAAAGACTTTTCATGTCATTACTCCCTCCATATTCTTATTAAAACTGCCTAAGG
>JADFVM010000127.1 GCA_015222555.1 Pseudomonadota bacterium | reverse complement strand
AGGTTGGTACTGCCGTCGTGGCAGCCAGGGCCGGCATTATCGTGGCCGTCCAGGAAAGTTCACAAACTGGTGGTATGGATAGCGCCTATGAAAAGGATGGCAATCATATCATCATCCTTCATGACGACAATACTTTTTCCATCTACGCTCACCTGAAATATAAGGGAAGCGTTGTCAAGGTGGGTGACATTGTCAGGGCAGGATCCGTTGTCGGCTACAGTGGGAATACGGGAATGTCCAGCGGGCCCCATCTTCATTTTGAGGTGTACAAGGTGGCTCATCTCAATGAGGGATCAAGAAATAGTTCTATTCTTACGAGATTTCTTAATGATGATGGCAAGGCGGTTGTCCCTGAAGAAGGTGTATGGTATTACTCGACTCATCCCGGAAAAGGGAGTTATGAAGTGGTGCTGGGCAGAAATTACAAAGATGAACATTTTTTGAATTTTAAAGAAACCGTCCCCACTGACAATGATTTTAAAATAGAGACAAAAACAGTAGACAATACGGTGTTGATTTTTGCCCGAAACGGTTTTGACAAAATAAAGGAACTCACCTTCGAGTTTTCAGAGATAATTAATATGAAGCCCAGTAAACCGCTACCTCACGTTCAAAGGATTCCTGCAAACTCAAAGGTTTATATCATGTTGATGAGGCCCGATAGGGGTAAGGGAAAATGGCAGTATCGCTACAAGTATAAAGTCAGGTGAGATGTGAGTTCACCAGCGATAAGGCATATTTCTTCACATCCTGCTTCGGGCAGTCTAACTCCTACTCAAGCCTTAAGAGCCCTCTTTTTGGAAGAGGGCTCTTTGCATAGCTGGCAAGATACCGATCTAGTAAGACTTTCTAAACTCGGTTCCACTGCACTCCGGACAGGGCGGAACATGACCGGCGCCGTGCATTTTGATCTCATTTCCGCACTTCTTACATTTGAGATGTCCAAGGCTTGCTATCTCTCCTGTTTTGTACTCCAGGTGAGATTCAAGCTTGCTCCCCAAGTCTTCCAGCCTGCTTCCAAGGGCTGGGAGGATATGGGCCAGGTTGCTCTGGATGCCTGCTGACAGACGCTTGGGGTCAAGTGCTTCCTTCGTTGTCCGGCTTGCCTTTGTAAGCGCTTCTTTCGTTGCCCAAAGGTCACGGATGAGAAAGGCCTTTAACTTGCCCCCTTTCTCCTGCCCAAAATCTCCGGCCGCTACCATCTCCTGTTTTGCCTTTTCAATGGCTGTGTGCATAGTCTTAGATGATTTCACTTTTGTTTCTCCAAGGATTTCCTTTGTCCTTGATGCCAGCTTTTCGTACAAGCTCACTTCTTTCTGCTCGTCATCACCTCTTTGCATTTCTGTCATAATTAACCTCCTGATAGACATCTATAATGAATACTAACATGCTTATATTATAAGTATATCCTTCTACCGTCATGGAAGCAAGCGAAGTGCCTTTAAGTTGGAGTGAACTCAACCCTCATCCGGATTTTTTACGCCCGATTTTTTGCTTTTCCCTTTTGGTTTACTACTGTATCCCTGATAGGTATTGCATAGGCATTCGAGTATGTCCCCTGCAACAGATATTATCTGTTCATTGGAGAATCCATTTTTCCGGAGAATTTTGTAGAAGGCCTTTGCCACTGTTTCCGAGGCTTTCCCCGCATCTTTAGCAGCCAGGCTCACAAATTGTTCGAATTTCTCTTCTGTGGGCATAATGAAAAGTGTACCATGTCAATGATGAGTTGGCAAAGGTGGGATGCTTATTCCTGATGGTTTTGATTTCATTTCTTGACTTCAAGTTAAACTTTGGTAACACTAAACAGCGTGGAAACACGCTCTACATTGACTGATGGCAATGGCAGGCGTGACTGAATTTGCAGGAGAAGGCAATGTTTTTGATCAATATGGAAAAACGCCAAAGAAGCGCAAGGGGCCTGACCTGTGGCTGAGATCCCTCAGGTGGATGGCCGTATTTGGCTGGCTGCTGCTCTTTGCGGCGCTTCTTCTTGCATCAAAGGCACCGCCAAATTAAAATTCTAATACACAGTTATGACAATCTCCCTTATTAGATCTCCTGGAACATGAAATTGGCAAGATATTTTTTTTATGATGATTGGCGGTCTTTTTGTCAGTGGATTTGGTCTTGCCATAAACATTAGAAGAAAGCGTCGCTGTGATGACGAGATCTATGTCTCCCTTGTGTTAGTTAGCATTATCTCCCTGCCGGGCATAATTTCTTACCTCTACTCCTTTTAGTCGTGCGATGAAGATATTTATATTACCTTTTGCATGGAAGGGTAAAACTGAAAATAGATCCCTTTCCCACCTTACTTTCAACGCCGACCTGCCCGCCTAATTTTTCTGTTATCCGTTTTACAATGGATAAGCCCAGGCCGGAACCTTCAATTTGCGGATGGTTTAGACGCTTATGCGCGACAAAGAGCTGTGACTGTTGTTGGGCTGTTAGTCCTTTGCCGCTGTCCTTCACCCAGAACTTGATAAAATTATCGTCTATTACGGTGCTACCCAACTCAATCCGTGGCGACGGTCCGCCATACTTGAGTGCATTGCTTATATAGTTCACCCATACTTCTTCAATCCATGGTCCATATCCCATCACATCGGGATAGCTCGTTGGTAAAGCGATTTTTGCCCCACTTTTTTCTATTTGATCATGCAGTTGTTTCAGGCCCTCTTTTACAATTTCTGACATCTTAAGCGGATTTAATTCAACCTCTTCCCTTCGCATATCTGCAAAGCGCAGCAATTCATTAATGATATCATTGGCTTTATAACCATTATTCATTATCCTGTTTAGATAATCATTTTTTTCTTCCTCTGAAAATGATTCTCCCATTTCCATCAAGGCCTCACTAAAGCCGGTAATTACCGATAAGGATCCCTTGAGTTCATGGGCCAGGGTGTGCGCAAATGAATCCAGATCATCATTTCTTTGAATTAAGGCCTCTTCTGCCTTCTTAAGTTTTGTAATATCGGTAACGAGAGCCAGGCTCAGCATACCCTTTTCTGTAGGCATAAAGCTCAAGCTGATGTCGATGGGAAATTCTGTGCCGTCTTTGTTTCTGGCAGCGAGACCAAGGCCTTGTCCCATAGAGCGGATGCGAGGTTGATCAAAATAGTCAGAAACGTGATTGCTGTGATTTGTCGCGAAGCGGTGAGGCATCAGCATGCCGAGAGGCTGTCCCACTACCTCATCACGTTCATATCCAGACATTTCTTCCATCCGTTTGTTGACAAGAAGTATGGTTTCATTTTTATCTATCACGATCAATCCTTCAGCGAGAGACTCAAGAAATGACGTCATGTTTGTATCCTTTAGAAACAGTCGGGAGACATATTCCACACCTTGTTTTGTTTCCCATGCTTGATCTGTGGTTCGTGAATCTTTATTTGCTTCTTTATTCATGATTACCTCATTGATGAAATGTCAGGCTAACCCTTCTCATCCTTTCTTAACAGTTTAAGAGAGTCTGAATAAAGAATGGCGAACCTCTTCTTTAATTTAGATAAATCAATGCGGAAAACGGTTCATGTGGCAAAAGTCACTAACTGTCGTAATTAGTTTTCATCCGGCAAGGGTCATTTTTCACAATTTTTGTGTCAATCTGCGGCTTTGATTGAGCGGCGTACAGTAGTACGCCTCCGCTCAAATCCTTGATTTTAGCTTCGCAGAATCGCTCAATGAAGAATTGCTGCGAAGGCTTGATGACTTGACCTTGCACACAATTTCTGAAAGGAATTGGACAGCCTCTAGCTGCCCGAAGGGTGAGAGATATTGATGTCCCGAATCAAAATTGCCTCTTTCCGAATTGAAAACGCACTAGTATCGAGACGGGTTTCCAGATGGACACTATTTAGAGTTAACATGAAGGCCGCACTCCTTACTTTCCGGTGATTCCCACCACCAGCGGCCTGCACGAATATCTTCGCCCGATTCAACAGCGCGGGTACATGGCGCACAGCCGATGGATGGGTAGCCTTTGTCGTGAAGCGCATTATAAGGAACATCGTTTTTATGAATGTAGTCCCAAACCTCTTTATGGGTCCAGTCGGCAAGCGGATTTAACTTGATAATTCCTCCAAAGTTTTCATCAATTTCGACCTTTTTTGACGCAATTCGCGTTACCGCCTGATCGCGACGCAATCCCGTAATCCATCCATTGAGGGTGGAAAGCATGCCTTTCAGAGGCTTAACCTTTCTTACATTACAGCACAGGCTTCGGTTCTCCACACTGTGATAAAAAAGGTTTACCCCTTTAGTCCTCACCATTTCTTCTGTTTCGGCGGCGTTAGGGAACAGTACTTCAATATTAATTCCATACTTTTGTCTAACTTTATCGATTAAATTATAGGTTTCAGGATTGAGTCGCCCCGTGTCGAGAGTGAAAATACGTGCCTGGGGATTGATCTTTACCATCATATCCACAACGGCAACATCTTCCGCACCGCTCCATGCCAGTGCAATTGAGGGGTGCAACTCTTTAAGACCCCACTCCAATACCTCCTGAGGTGTCGAATTTTCAAATTCCTTGTTCAACTTCTCAATATCATAATCAGATCTCGAAATTGATTTTTTTGACGGCACCGAATGAAAAATGTCAATGCTCCTCTCTTCAGTTCCGGCTTTGCGGCGCTCCTCTATGTCAACGTCAGCTTCCTCTACAACCTTTTTCAAAACCTTTCTCTTGAGTTCCATATAGGTTTTATAGATCGTCACATTGTCTGCGTCTTCAACGATGAAGAAAGGCGCAATGTCAACGTTGTATTTTTTCACCAGTTTGTGTCCTTCTGACCGGGAGTCTCTCACATCTGCAGTTACGATATTATCGATAAGGCCGAGTTCGTTGCCTGCTTTGAGTCGTTCATAGACTTCACCGCACTTCTTGCACTCCTTACCGTCTTCCATTATCTTTTTTACCATGGTGATTTTCATTGATACCTCTTTACATGTTTCGTAATGCTGGAAACTTACTTTAGGTGTAATTAGTCCTATATTATTACATACCTGGACGCATAAACCAAGATGAAGATTGCAGGAAGTTTGCGTAAGATAATAAAATGGCAGATCTCTTTCTCCTTCCCCTTTTTTTGCCACTTTGATAGTCTGTCTACTTCACGAAACAGATGATTAGTAACTTAGAAATAATATTCTGCGATTTTCTGGCAGAATATTATTTCGTGAAGGCACTTATCCGGTTCATCCGGGCTAAGTAGAGGAGCACAATGCTGTTATGAAACATGATGTGGTTGACGCGCGAATTACACCGGAAGGACGCCTGGATGTCCTGTCTCACAGTGAAGTAAAAAAACTTCTCAATACAAGTCAGGGAGGCCTATACAACATATTTCGAAACTGTTCGCTGGCGGTGCTCAATTGCGGCAGTCACATGGATAACGGAAAGGAGCTGCTTGAGCGGTATAAATCCTTTGATATTCGCGTGATTCAGCAGGAGCGGGGCGTCAAGCTGGAGGTTGAATCGGCCCCTGCCAGTGCATTTGTGGACGGCAAGATGATCAGGGGGATTAACGAACATCTCTTTGCCGTATTGCGAGATATCATCTATGTGAGCGATGAGATCTATGATAATCCGAAATCCGATCTGGAGTCGTCGGAAGGCATTACTAATGCCGTTTTCCACATTCTGCGCAATGCCAGAGTTATGCGTCCGAGAATCGATCCCAACCTGGTCGTCTGCTGGGGGGGCCATTCCATCAAGCGTAAGGAATATGAATATACAAAAGAAGTGGGCCACGAAATGGGTCTGCGTGGCTTGGATATCTGTACAGGCTGCGGCCCGGGCGCCATGAAAGGCCCTATGAAAGGGGCAACTATTGGTCATGCCAAACAGCGCTTAAGCGGCGGCCAGTACATCGGAATTACAGAGCCCGGTATTATCGCTGCCGAGCCGCCCAATCCGATAGTAAATGATCTAGTCATCCTGCCTGACATTGAAAAGCGACTGGAGGCCTTTGTTCGCACAGCCCATGGGATTGTTGTTTTCCCCGGTGGCGTAGGAACGGCCGAGGAAATCTTATATCTCCTCGGCATTCTGCTCCATCCTGAGAATAAAGATATCCCCTTCCCGCTTATTCTCACCGGCCCCGATAGTGCCGGGGATTATTTCAGGGAGATCAATGAGTTCATATCACGCACATTGGGTGCGGAGGCGCAACAGCGCTATAAGATCATCATCAATGATCCCCCGTCAGTAGCTCGAGAGATCAAGGCAGGCATTGAAGAGGTTCATGATTTTCGAAGAGGGACAAGTGATGCTTTCTATTATAACTGGCTGCTTAGAGTGGAAGAGGAATTTCAGAAACCATTCGTTCCGACTCATGAAAACATGGCGGATCTTGAATTGCACAAGAATCAGGCAAGCCACCTGCTGGCGGCCAATCTTCGACGAGCCTTCTCCGGCATTGTTGCAGGAAATGTAAAGGACGAGGGGATACGCGCCATAGAAGAGTTTGGTCACTTCGAAATTCGGGGTGATGCCAGTCTTATGGCGTCCCTGGACAGTTTGTTAAGCTCCTTTGTAACGCAGCATCGCATGAAGTTGTCGACGACTAAATATGCACCCTGTTACCGCATTGTCAAATAGACATGACGGGGGAGGACAGGTTTTTTCAGCATTCAACAGAGCAAATGATGCATTTTCTTATTCCAAAAATCTTTTTTTTAGGATAAATTATCTTTTAGCAGGAAAATAGATCTTTTAAGGGTGAATAATTCTGATGAGACAAAATACCTTATGTCAGGCATGTGATGAAACCTTTTTTACGGATTATTTGCACCCGGGCATCTCTTGCCCCTACTGCGGTGCTGCGGTTGAATTAATTGGATTTGTGGCGATCAGATCATGTAAGCGACTGGCTTCTGACTCACCATGCCATGTGGATAAAGAGGGCGCCAAATTTGTGGTACAGTTATTTGATATCTCTGATGAAGGTATCGGTATACAGACAAAGGATGATTTGCCGGTAGATGCCGGGGATATGGTGAATGTATCCATAGAAAATCCGGAGGTAAAATCAAAGGCCAGAGTTGTCTGGATCGACATCTCTGACACTTGTTTAAACAGAGCAGGATTAAAATTTTGCTAATAATTGAATAGCTTGGAGAGTTTACGATGAAACAACTTATCTTGATTCTTGTTATTGTTGGTATTTTATGGCT
>JADFVM010000014.1 GCA_015222555.1 Pseudomonadota bacterium | reverse complement strand
TAAAAAAAGGAGAGCGCATCGCAATCGTGGGAAGCAGCGGAGGTGGGAAAACGACGCTTGTCAACCTCATTCCGAGGTTCTACGATGTAACAGAGGGCGCCATTCTCATTGATGGAAAGGAGTTGAGAGATATAAGCGTTAAATCTCTTCGCTCTCTCATTGCAATCGTTACCCAGGAAACCATTCTCTTCGATGATACGGTAGGGAATAATATCGCCTATGGACGTCGTGAAACATCAGAGGTCGACATTCTGCAGGCAGCAAAAGCCGCCTATGCCCATGACTTCATTATGGAGCTTCCCATGGGTTATGATACTGAAATAGGTGAAAAAGGGCTCAGGCTTTCAGGCGGCCAAAGACAGCGCTTATCCATCGCCAGGGCCATTCTGAAAAATGCACCCATCCTTATTCTTGATGAGGCAACGTCTGCCCTTGATCCCGAATCGGAGAAACTGGTTCAGGGCGCTCTGAATAACCTCATGGAAAACAGAACATCCTTCGTCATCGCCCACAGATTATCTACCATTATGGATGCCGACAGAATCGTTGTTATGTCAAAGGGTTCTATTGTGGAAGAAGGTAAACATAATGAACTGTTAAAATCAGGTGGACAGTATGCTAGCCTGTGGAAAACACAGTTTGCTGACACTTAATCAAACCTGCGGTTCAACACAATTGACTCAATAATGATACGCTATTAACGGCCCTCATCAGGATGTCTCAAAAACTGACTTTTAAAGACAAGCTTCTTCTGGCAATCGTCCCTCCCCTTGCGACAACGATAATAAAGACTCTGGCTCTAAGCATGAAGATAGAGGTTCTCCATGAAGAAAGGGTGAAACCATTCTGGGAAGACAACAAGAGGATGATTCTCGCTTTCTGGCATGGAAGGCTCTTAATGATCCCCTTCTGCTATCACGGGACGGGGATAAAAACACTCATCAGTCAGCACAAGGATGGAGAGCTGCTGGCCAGAACGATGACCTATTTTGGTCATGAAAGTATCAGAGGCTCCACAACAAGAGGCGGCGCCATGGCGATGCGTGAGATGATAAAGACCTTGAAACAATATGATCTGGCCATGACACCGGACGGGCCAAAAGGTCCACGTCATGTTGCCCAGGAAGGTGCGGTTATACTTGCCAGACTGACGGGGGTTCCCATTGTACCTGTGACCTTCGGTTCATCAAAGAAAAAGGTTTTTGCCAGCTGGGATAAATTTAATCTGCCCCATCCATTCAGCAAGGGGGCTTTCCTATGGGGAGAGCCGATTTACGTAAAAAAAGAGGATAATATAGAAGAAAAACGAGTAGAACTGGAAAAGTCTTTAATAGAGATGACCGATTATGTGGATGAGTACTTAGAAAGTTAAAGGATTCATAACTGATTTAATAACCCCACCCAACCTCCCCTTACCTTAAGGGGAGGAGCATTCTCCCCCCTCTTAGTGTAAGAGGGGGCCAGGGGGAGTTACAAATAATTCTATCTGTTTAATTGCCGGTTTAATAATATAGTTCTTGAAATTTAACCAGTTTCTCATCACAACCAATTTTAAGGCGCTCTCATTGATTTACCTTTACAACATTATTCTAATACTCGTCATCCTGCTTCTCCTGCCGGCTTTTCTCATAAAGTTAATAATAGACAGGAGATACAGGCGGGGCCTATTAGAAAGATTAGGCTCTATTCCAGCAAAGGTTGATAGCGTACTTAAGGGGGAACGCCCTGTCTGGTTTCATGCAGCCTCTGTAGGAGAAGTGAACGCTTCTGTAAAACTTATTTCTGCAATTAAGGCAAGGTGGCCGGAGAAAAAAATTATTGTCTCAACCTTTACCGCCACAGGTAATGCCATGGCACGGGAAAAACTGGAAGTTGATGCCGTAATCTATCTGCCCATAGACATTCCTTTTATCGTCAGAAAAGTAATAGAGCGATTAAATCCGGCTGTTTTGATTATAATGGAGACTGAAATCTGGCCAAACCTGATTAATGAGGCCAAGGCTTTGAATGCCCCTGTTGTTCTCGTTAACGGAAGAATCTCTGACAGCTCCTATGGCAAATACAGGATCATAAAAAGCCTTCTCAGAGTTGTCTTTTCAAAGATGTCTTTAATTATGACTCAATCTGATGAATACAG
>JADFVM010000126.1 GCA_015222555.1 Pseudomonadota bacterium | reverse complement strand
GCATTTTCAACCAGCTCCTTCACTACAGATACCGGTCGCTCCACCACCTCCCCCGCAGCGATCATATTGGCGAGGTTTTCTGATAAAATTTTTATTTTTTGCATAGGATTCCCGTTTTTTATTGGACACTGATCAACACAGATTTTTTATGATTATCACTGATATTTTTTTAAGGCTTAATAATGACTCCTTGACCATTATTTTTTTACTTTCGCCTAGAAATCAACAAACAATCATTGTTCATCATAAATCATCTGTGAAAATCTGTGTCTATCTGTGGATAAGCTTTTATTTCCTTGCGCCCTTAGCGTCTTTGCGGTTAATCTTTACTCTTGCTTTTTAAAAACTCCATCCGTTCTTTAATACGCTTTTCATAGCCCCTGTCTGAGGGTTTATAGTAGCTTTTCCCCTTCAACTTTTCCGGCAGATATTCTTCATCCACATATCCAGCTTCGTAATTGTGGGGGTACTGATACCCCTTGCCATATCCCATCCCTTTCATCAGCTTTGTCGGCGCATTCCTTACATGCATCGGCACGGGCAGAGCCCCGAAAGTTGACACATCCTTTTTTGCCATGCGGTAGCCCATGTATGAGGCATTACTCTTGGGAGCCGTCGCAAGATAGGTTGCCGCCTGAGCAAGGGGGATCCATCCCTCGGGAAGGCCCACAAAATGATAGGCATCTTTTGCAGAAATGGCCACGCTAAGGGCTCTTGGGTCGGCATTCCCCACATCTTCAGAGGCAAATATCACCATCCTTCTGGCAATAAAGAGAGGATCTTCACCCGCCTCGAGCATCCTGGCCAGCCAATATAATGCCCCATCGGCATTGCTGCCTCTCATGCTCTTTATGAAAGCGGAGATTACATTATAATGCTCCTCTCCCCCCTTATCGTAGAGGAGCGCCTTTTTCTTCACCACCTCTTCGGCATCTTCTAAGCTGATAACAACCCTACCTCCGCTTTCCAGCTTTTTATATGAGACAAGCGCTTCAAGAGAACCCAGCGCCACCCGCGCATCACCATGGGAGATAGACGCAATAAAAGACAAAACATCGTCACCCATCTGAATTTCAAATTCCCCGTAGCCCTTTTCTTTGTCATTTAATGCCCTTTTCAGAATCTCAACGAGCCCCTCCTCACTGAGCGACTGAAGTGTAATGACCTTGCAGCGGGACAACAGGGGGGCCACCACCTCGAAGGAGGGATTTTCAGTGGTAGCGCCGATGAAGGTGATGGTGCCGTCCTCAATATGATGAAGGAAGGCATCCTGTTGGGCCTTGTTAAAACGGTGCACTTCATCGACAAAGAGGATGGTTTCCACACCTTCAGACTTAAGCTGTTTTGCCTTTTCCATAATGGCCCTCACATCCTTTACACCTGAAAGGACGGCCGAGATTGCTTCAAAGTTTGACTCTGTATTTTTAGCGATTAGTTGTGCAAAGGTTGTTTTGCCTGATCCTGGCGGTCCCCAGAGAATGAGGGAGGGTATATGACCTGACTGGATTGACTTTCTGAGGGGTTTATTCTCGCCGGAGATCTCCTCCTGACCGACAAATTCATCGAAATTTTCAGGTCTCATCCGGTCGGCGAGAGGAATGTAAACTGCTTTCTTTATGCTTTCCAACATTGTCAAAATATAACACAAAAAGAACAGTTTTTTAATACTCAATATCTTCTTCTATTCTAAATGTGCCCTTTTCTCCATTTTCAACCTGGGAAAAGTTCAAAATTATGGACAAGCTATTTATTTTATGGTACTTTTCCACCAGGTTTTACGAGGTGCAAGATGAAAAAGATCGGTGTCATACTTAAGAAAAACAAACCTGAGGCAGTTGAGCTTGCCCACAAGCTTGCACCGTGGTTCGAGGAAAGAGGGATTGAAGCTTTTTTTGAACATGAAGTCGCTAATGAGCTCGGTCTTGAAAACGGGCATGGCAAGTCTGAAATACCCGACCTTGTAGACCTTATTATTGTGCTCGGTGGTGATGGGACCCTTCTCAGCGTGGCCAGACTCGTTGGCTCCACATGCGTGCCCATCCTCGGCGTAAACCTTGGCAGCCTTGGTTTCCTCACTGAAATTACAGTAGAAGAACTCTTTCCCATGCTTGAAAAGATCATGGGTGGAGACTTTGAACTGGAAGAAAGGATGATGCTGAGAGCCAGTATCTACCGTCATGGAGAGTTGATTACCAGCTATTCTGCTCTCAACGATGTGGTGATTAATAAGGGAGCCATTGCCAGGATCATTGACCTTGAAGCAACCATTGACGACCAGTATTTAACGCTTTACAGGGTCGATGGATTGATCATTTCCACTCCAACAGGCTCTACGGGTTATTCGCTCGCTGCCGCAGGGCCCATCGTTTACCCCTCGCTTCACGCCATGATCATCACACCCATATGTCCTTTCACACTGAATAACAGACCTATCATGATACCTGACAATTCAAAGGTTAAGGTGACCCTTAAAACGGAAAATGTTGACCACCTGTTAACAATGGACGGTCAGGTTACCTTTGCACTAAAAGCTGGAGATATGGTGGAGGTCTATAAAGCGGATAGTTGCATCAATTTGATAAAGTCACCTTATAGGGATTACTATGAAGTTCTAAGGACAAAACTTAAGTGGAGTGGCACGAGATAATAAGTCTAGCCTAGACATTCCACCCCTATCCGAACAAAGTGGATTCAACTGATCATCCTTACCATTATTGATTTTCTCGCAACAAGCTGCGAGGAATCGTCCAAATCAATTCTTCGCAACAACACTTTCCCCCTTTTCAAAACTTAACAAAAGAATACCTCCACTTGCCTAACAATAAACATATGCTATACTTTTTATCAGGGGAATATTCATATGGAAATAAAATTATCTGATAAAGAGAAACAACTCTTCGAAAAGATCCAAAGTATTCGTGATTTTTGTAATGATTCTCACACCCTGTCTGAGGAATACCTGGACCATCTGATGATAAAAAATATCCTGTGCAACCGTTTTTCCAAAAAGGCCATCAAACCCGTCAATGGCGCATTTGACGCCCTGGCCGATGATGTCGATTGTTATTTAAAACAGAGTTTTGAAGAATTTGTTGAATTTTTATTTGATTACATGCATCTTAGAGAAAAAAGCTAAAGCATATTTCTGACGTGATCTCGAGGGAGTAACCATCATGAATTTAAAAATATTAAGGAAAGACCTCCTGACGCATAACACAGAAGGCCTTATCGTCGGGCGGTTTGAGGGAAGGAATGATAACCCGCTTATGAAGCAGCTCAATCATGCTCTCGATGGGGTTTTGTCAAATGCCATGAAATGTGGTGACTTTAAAGGACGAATAAATCAGACTGCACTCTTTTATAGCGGCAATAAGATCTCTCCTCAAAGAGTTCTGCTTGTCGGTCTCGGTAATAAAAGGGAGTTTAACCTTGAGAAGCTGAGAGAGGTGTCAGGGACAGCCGCCAAGGCTTTACAAAAACTTGGGGCTAAGACTATCTCCACCACACTTCCCCAGATTCTGGAAGATATCTTCACACGGCAGGAAATGGGTCAAACCGTTGTGGAGGGGACGCTTTTGTCCCTTTATTCCTTTGATGAACATAAAACAGTAAAAAAAGATAAGGCAAAGGATGTCAAGACACTAAACCTCGTTATGTCCCTCCGCGACAAAGGAATAGCGAAACTTGAAAAGGGTGCAATAAAAGGACAGTTAATATCGGAGGGGGTCTATTTTTCTAGAGATTTGATTTCCAAACCTGGTAATGTTGCAACGCCTTCTCATCTGGCCGATGAAGCAGTAAAAATGGCAAAGGGATTAGGAATCAAGGCGACCATTCTTGAAAAAAGCGACATGGAAAAACTAAAAATGGGGTCCCTTCTTGGTGTGGCTAAAGGAAGCTGTGAACCGCCCAAATTCATCAGCCTTGAGTACAATGGAGGGAAGAAGACAGACAGGCCCTATGTGGTCATCGGGAAGGCAATAACCTTTGACAGTGGCGGCATATCGATTAAACCTTCAGCCGGCATGGAAGAAATGAAAACAGATATGTCAGGGGGAGCTGCAGCACTGGGAACAATTAAAGTTGCGGCCTCATTAAAGCTGCCAATAAACCTCATTGCCATCATTCCTTCTGCAGAGAATCTCCCAAGCGGGAGCGCTTGCAAACCGGGGGATATTCTTAGGACAATGTCAGGCCAAACCGTTGAAGTAGTCAATACAGATGCCGAAGGACGACTCATTCTGGCTGATGCCCTTACCTATGCCGAGCGCTTCAATCCCCAGGCGGTGATTGATCTTGCCACGCTCACCGGCGCCTGTGTAATTGCACTGGGTCACCATGCAACAGGCCTTTTAGGAAACAATGAAGGCCTGAAACATTTGCTGCTAAAGGCTGGAGAAGATTCGGGAGAGAGGTTATGGGAATTACCACTCTGGGATGCCTATAAAAAACAGATTAAAAGTGATATTGCAGACATGAAAAATGTGGGGGGCCGTGATGGTGGAACCATAACAGCGGCTTCATTCCTGAGCAAATTTACCACTAAGTATCACTGGGCTCATCTGGATATCGCAGGAACGGCATGGGAGAAAAAGGGAAGGTCCTATGTGCCTAAAGGCAGTGTTGGCGTGGGGGTAAGATTACTGATAAAATTCTTTGAAAACGAGCTTGGAATTGAAGAAAGCTAAGGTTACATTATTTTGCTATTCCTTAAGGAATTAATCCCTTTGTCACAAATGTTGATGTCTTTTCCTTCTTTTCTACTTTGAGGGCCAGTGCCTTTGCCTTATCGACAGAGTTAAAAGGCCCGAGCCGAACTCTATACCAGGCGCCCTTCCCGGGGATGTCCGCCTTAACAACAAGCACTTTATAACCACTGCCTTTAAGCTCCTTCGCCCTTCTATTCGCATCATCGACACTTTGAAATGATGCCACTTGAATAAACCATGCCTCTTTTTCCATCGGTGGCTGCGGGTCAGCCTTATCAACCTTCTCTTCTTTTTTTAGCGAAACCGCGGGTTGCGAAGATTTTTTAAGGCCAGCGGGCGTCGAAGTCTTTTCCGGCGTAGGTGAAGCCACTGTCTTGGCCGTATTATCTACATTCTGTTCCTCACTCAAGGCCTTTTCAATCTTTTTGGGAATGGAAGCCTCATCTTTAATCTTTTTTTCCTCCAAAAGAGAAGGGGCCTTTATCTTGACTCTTAAATCCTCCTTCTTAGCCATGGCCAGCATTTTATCCTTCGCTGCCTTCGAACCCACCATAACACCGGCGCTAAAAACCAGCAGGCCTATCACGATCAGCCCCGCAAAAGCTAGAACCATCTGTTTGTTGTCCAATTCAAAGATGTGTCGGTTTTTTACCTTTCTCATGTCTCTCATGATGTTATGCTACATCCTTTCAGGGGCATTAATACCTATTAATGTGAGGGCATTTTTTACTACCGTTTTTATTGAAGCAATCAGGTAAAGCCGAGCTTTGCTCAGCTCAACATCATCTGTAATTATCCTTGTCTTATTATAGTAGCTGTGAAATTCAATGGCAAGATCTTGTAGAAAAAAAGTGATTCGATGAGGCTCCATTGCCATGGCACTTCCCTCAACGATTTCAGGAAATGAGGCAAGAAATTTTATTAGGTTCAACTCATCCCGTTCAGACAGAAGATTCAGCTTAACTTCTTTAAAAGAGGGTAGAGGCAATCCCTCCTCCTCGGCTTTTCGCAAAATGCTGCATATCCTTGCATGCATATATTGTACATAAAACACAGGATTATCTGCTGTTGTTTTCTTTGCAAGGTCAAGGTCAAATTCCAGCTGACTGTCATATCTTCTCATAAGAAAAAAGAACCGTGCCGCATCACTGCCGACCTCATCAATAACATCCTGTAAAGTAACAAATTCACCCGATCTTTTTGACATGGTTACTGGTTTACCACCCCTCAAGAGTGTGACCATCTGAACAAGAAGGACATTAAATTTTGTCGGATTAAATCCCATCGCCTCAATGGCGCCTCTTACTCTGGGGATATATCCGTGGTGATCTGCGCCCCAGATGTCGATGATCCTGTCGTAACCTTTGTCCAGTTTCTTCTTATGGTAGGCTATGTCGGCGGCCAGATACGTAAGGGAGCCGTCTTTCTTTTTTACGACCCTGTCTTTATCGTCACCAAAGTCGGTTGAGCGAAACCACTTGGCGCCATCCTTTTCATAAATAAATCCTTTGTCTGAAAAATAATCGATTGTACGTTCAACATCTCTCTGCTCATGAAGCTCCTTTTCACTCTGCTGCACGTCAAAAGTGATACCACCGAAATTTTCAAGTGCCTGAAGTATCTTCCCCTCCATGATTTTAGCACCCGCTGAACCTGATGTCTCAGCTGTTAAAGCACTTGAGTCACTTATCTCTTCCGGCGGAAGAGAACATATTTTACCAAGATTGATTGGTATTACCGTTGAAGCACCCGCTGCAAGCACTTCAGCAATATCCTCTTTAACATAATCACCCTGATAACCATTTTCAGGGAAGGGAATACTTTTTGAGAAGGCCGGTTCCTTGAGCTCACGTATTCTATAATTTATGGAAACTCCGAGATTCCTTATCTGGTTTCCTGCATCGTTCCAGTAATATTCCCTGGTTACATCATACCCAGCCTTTGACATTATTCTTGCCAGGGCATCTCCTACTGCCGCCCCGCGCCCGTGTCCAACGTGCAGAGGACCTGTGGGGTTGGCGCTTACAAACTCAATATTGACACTTTCGCCGCAGCCGATATTTCCCGATCCAAACATTTCGACTTCTTCGTGGATGCGTAAAAGAATATTTCTCAAGAAGTCCTGTGTAAGAATTATATTTATAAAACCTGGTCCGGCAATTTCACAGTGATCTATTATGCCGACTGAATCATCGATATTGTCTACTATTTTAGCCGCTATTTCTCGTGGATTTTTCTTTAATTTTGATGCAAGTGTCATGGCAATATTGGTGGCATAATCACCATGAGATCTGTTCTTTGGCCTCTCAAGAAAAACAGGTGGCATGGAAGCCTCATCGGGAAAGCTTTTTTTCACTGACCGGCTAATAATTTCTGTGACAGATTCTTTCATTAACATTTTCTCTCTAAGGTAATCAGAAATTTATAAAGCGCCGATATTAGCATAGAACCCACATCTTTGCAAAGGATGTCATTACAATAGCCTTAATTTGCTCTGCAGTTCCTTAAGCTTTCTATTCTCTAATTTTTTTCTTCATTTAATTTTCACTACTTCAATTCTTTGGCACAAAATATTTTCACAGTGAAAAAATACACTAAGAAGAGTAGTGGGCCTGAAAAACTATGAATTCAGCTAAATTGCGACACTTATCCACACAGACACTGGCTAACTGTGGATAACTTAATGCCAATAATAAGAATAATTTCTTCATACCAAATCCTGGCCTTTGCTGAAGACACACGCACATTATAACCGCCTGTAATATTTACACTTTTAACCAACAAGATAATTGCCTACTTTTTAAGCAATATGCATTTTGCCCTTAGTTTATCGGTTCTCCCATACTAATTTTAAAAAAAAACACACAGTTTATCCACAGCTTTTGTGGAAAATCCGTTAAGTACTTAATTTGAACGCTAAAATACATGCGCCTCCTCTCTCTCATGACATAGCTTTCAATATTAAATATATTTTGTATACTAAATTCAAACACGTTTTATTACACATAAGAACAAACTTCGGATAGGAGTTTCTTCCCCTCATCAATAAATATTGCGGCCATATAATGGCCTGACAAAACACTTTACACAGACTTTGACATACTCATTCTTTAACTAATTTGTATTTTAAGCAATTCATATTGCAAATTGTCATATGTATGGTAAGATTAACTTAAAAGTGGTGCTCCCTGCCGACAAGGCCGGGTATCCGAGTATGATAGATTACAGTTTTTTCCCTACAATCGCACAAGAGAGAATTGTTTCGAAGACTTGGCCTGATAGCTGCTATTCATCCTCACTTATCAAAGCGGGGCATATTGTAGACACCACGTCAAGTGAACTTTCATTTAATAATATGGAGCCAAAATGAGTGAAGAGGGGTTAAAAGAGTTACTCAAGGAGGGCATCGCGTTAATTAGGGTAGGACGTGCAGTGGAAGCGGTATTTTTCTTTGAAGAAATGTTGTTAACATATGGTAGAAGTGCTTCAGTCCTCTCACTACTCGGCATTTCTATGGCCAAAGCAAAAGGAGACTTTTATGCAGCAGAAAAACTCTGTTTGGAGGCGATCAATAAGTCATTCTATCGAGCGGACTTATACCGTAACCTGGCAGAGGTTTATCTCCTCTGGAATAAAAAAGCACAGGCAATTTCAGCGCTCAGAAGTGGCTTAAAGGTCGACAGAAGAAATAAAAGTCTAATCAATGAACTGGTGAAGTTGGGCCCCAGAACAAAACCACCCATTCCTTTTCTTTCAAGGTCCAATCCCCTGAACAAATACATAGGAATTGCCAAATCTAAATTCGCTTGACATATTATTCGCTTGTGAATTGAGAGCT
Source organism: Pseudomonadota bacterium (assembly GCA_015222555.1). Lineage (GTDB taxonomy): Bacteria > Desulfobacterota > JADFVX01 > JADFVX01 > JADFVX01 > JADFVM01. The sequence continues at coordinate 7,868 of JADFVM010000126.1, read as the reverse complement.
AAGCTATACCGGTAAAGGGACTATATTCATCACCATCTTCATCCATTTTATTGCCGAAGATGTCCTCACCGCCGAATTTAAAAATGATGTGGGAGGGATCGATAGTATCATCAGCCGCCGAGTTTTGAGCGATTGTAAAAGTGACCGTTGCCTGCATTTCCTTCGCATTATAAACAACGTTATCTGGAATAGGGGAAAGCTCTATCTCTGTGTCAGGAACAGCCTTTCCAAAGTTATAAAACGCGCCCGCCTCACTCTTACTTGACCTTTCTATCTGCCAATTTGTTCGATTTTGAACGGAAACCATATCCATCTCTTTTGTAAACTGAAAAACCATGGTGAACTGTTTGGAGGCATTCGCATTTTCCAGATAACTATCGAGAGATGAGACCGCTGTTGCAGGCGGATTAAAACGGGGGAAAGAGCTAGCAAGAGAAATAAAGCTGAATCCAGGGGATTTAGGTAGCAGATAAAAGTTCCATATCAACATCACCATTAACATTCTATGTCTATTTTAATTTTATCGGCATAATCGACGATTACTTTAACCTTTGCAGTGATTTATTATGTCTCTTATCTCTCCAGAAATTCCCGACTAAGCTCATACTGCTTGTATCTATCATCAATCCTTCTTTTCCCTGACGATCTTTTTAATCTTTTTCTCAACAACAGTTTTTTGACCGGCGATAGGCCCATAAAGTTCAGGGCGCCTGTTTTTCAGATAGGGATAATCTTGTCGTGTTTTTTCAACCATGGAAAGATCGATATCAACCTCATAGATACCGTCACCCATGCCGCTTGGGCGTTCAACCATCTCCCCCAGAGGATTAACACAAAAAGCCTCCCCATAAAAGTTGTGGCTGTCCTCATTCCCGACTCTGTTGACTCTAAAGACATATAATCCATTCGTAATCGCACTGGCAGACAAAACCGTTTTCCATTTTTCATGAGAAGCAAATGCCGCCGCCGTGGGTGCAAAAACAATCTGTGCACCCTTTAGGGCTAGTGATCTGATACCCTCAGGATAGAAGTTATCCCAGCAAATCTGGATCCCGATCTTCCCATAGCTCGTATCAAAGACCGGAAAACCAAGGTCGCCTGCGGAAAAATAGAAACTTTCCTCATACATCGGCAGTTGAGGCACATGGACTTTCCTGTATGTCCCCACAAGCTGTCCTTTTTCGTCAATTACAACGGCACTATTATAGTAAATTCCATCTATCCCTTTTTCAAAAAAGGGTGCAATGATGACGGTGCCCGTCTTTTTCGCAACACCCTTCAGCAACCTTATTGTTTTTCCATCAACCTTTTCTGCAAGAGCAAAATTTTCCGGATTTGAATCTTTGGGAAACCAGAGAGTGTTAAACAGTTCCTGCAGGCAGATCACATTTGCACCACGCTCCGCAGCCAGCTCAATCAAATTGATACATTTTTCCAGGTTTTTATCGATGTCCGAGCTGCACGACATCTGAATACCGGCAACTTTCACAAGAGGCATAGAGTCTCCTTAATTTCAGTTTTTTCTTATGGATAGCATACTTACATTGGAGTGACAAGAAAAATCCTTAAATGATCATGATCTTAAATTTCAGGGTTTCAAAGACACCTTCTGTCTTAATTTGCTCGACTGCGTGAAAAGTATGACTTGCCCCATTAATAAGTCCACAATGACTTGAGTTGACCTCGAAGGCCGTTAAATGCTATCTTCATGCTTAAAATGGCATGGGATAAAATTTGAATATACTGGCAATAGATACATCGACAAAAGGTGGCAGTCTTGCACTAAGCTGCAACGACAGAATTATTTCGGAAACCCTGCTCAATGTTGAGGTAACACATTCCGAAACTTTGCTGCCAGCAGTAAAAAAGATACTCAACGATGCAGGGATTTCTCTTGCTGATATTGGTCTCTTTGCCCTAACCATTGGTCCAGGTTCCTTTACAGGGGTGAGGATAGGGGTAAGCACCATTAAGGGCTTTGCCTTTGCACTGGAAAAACCGATTGCAGGCGTTTCCACGATTGAAGCGATGGCACATAATTTTGCCGACACGGAATTAACGATAACACCGGTGCTGGATGCAAGAAGGGGCGAGTTTTATACTGCCGACTTTAGATGGAATAAACTTGAAATAGAAAGATTGTCTGAAGACCGTGCCGTCTCGCCTGAAACACTTACAAATACAGACCGGGAGAAAACGATTTTTGTCGGTGATGGTCTGACCAAACTTGGCAAACATCTTAAAGAACGATTTGGTGATATGGCTATATTAGCTCCACCCTCTGAAAGTTACTTGAAAGGATCGGTTATAGCCTCTTTGGCCCTGAAAAAGTATGGTATAGGAGAAACGCTTGATCCTGCCTCTTTTACCCCAACCTACCTGCGCCGCTCCGAGGCTGAGATAAACCGTGAGAAGGGACTTTTACGGGGCTGTTAACTATTCCTACAATTTGCACCTTTTCGACTGATTAGATGCAATCTATATATGTGAAAGTGGGAAGAGATGCATTCCAAGCAGGTCGAAGAAGTAGTATTTGCGATTAAAATTCTATAATGCAATAAACGAACAGTTCAAATTTGGAGGATACAATGATTGCGGAAATTAAAAGTAATATAATCGAGATGGAAAAGAAATTAGACGAATTAAGAGGTCATCTTTGACTTACCTGAAAAGACAAAAACACTCGAGGAATTGGAACACACAATAGGCGAAGCCAGCTTCTGGGACGACAATGAAAAAGCCCGGAAAATCCTGAAAGAAAGAACGTCCATCAACAAAATTGTTGATGGCTGGAACGAGTTAAAGTCTTCTCTGGAAGAAGCCACCCTTTTATTGGAAATGGCAGAAGAAGAGGGCGATAGCGAGCTACTGAAAGAAGTTGAAGAAGAAGTTAGTCGGATCAGTAATGAAGTTTCCAACATGGAATTTCAGAAAATGCTCTCTGGCGAGCATGATGCCGGAGATGCCATTGTTTCGATAAACTCAGGTGCAGGCGGGACGGAATCTCAGGATTGGGCAGAGATGCTAATGAGGATGTACCTGAGATGGTGTGAAAAAAAAGGCTATAAAACTGATATAGCGGACTATCAGGCAGGGGATGAAGCCGGCATAAAGAGTACAACCTTTACTGTTTCCGGAAGCTATGCCTACGGGTATCTGAAAGCAGAAATAGGAATTCACAGGCTAGTCAGAATTTCCCCTTTTGATGCAAACAAAAGGCGACATACATCATTTGCCTCTATTTTTGTACTGCCTGAGATAGAAGAGGATGTTGAGGTTGACATCAATGATGCCGATCTGAGGGTGGATACATACCGGGCAAGTGGAGCTGGCGGACAACATGTTAACAAGACTGACTCGGCAATCAGGATTACACATATGCCGTCAGGGGTTATCGTTCAATGCCAGAATGAGAGGTCTCAGCATAAAAACCGCGCCATCGCCATGAAAATTCTCAGGTCAAAGCTCTATGAATTGAAACTTCAGGAACAGGAGGACAAAATGGAATCATTCTCTGCAGATAAGAAAGAAATCGGCTGGGGAAGTCAGATTCGTTCGTATGTTCTACACCCTTACAGAATGATAAAAGACCATAGAACAAACCTTGAAACGGGAAATGTAGAAGCAATCCTGGATGGAGATTTAGACGAATTCATCTTGACCTATTTAAAGAATAGGCTCGCATAAATATCGATTGCCTGTTCGCTTAATCTGAAGTTACCGCTCTCTGGGGTAGGCATTAACTTCTAAACCATCAGAAATTGCCATGCCCCTTTTATAATCTTCTTTCTAAACTTAGGAATCCAGACTACATGATATTGGTGATGATACACGATGCAGTTGTCAAGAAATTATATAACTCTATCTAATTTATACTTGACAAAAGAAATAATGCCCCTTAAAATTGGCCTTTAATAATAATAAAAAGTGAAAAGGAGTTGTTTACCATGAAAAAGATAATTGCATCAGTCACGACAGTTGCACTACTTACAGTAGGCGCAAGCATGGCAGTCGCCAGTGGAGATGGCGAAGCTGTATTCAAGAAAAAATGTAAGGCCTGCCACACAATTACCGAAAAGAAGAAGATGGGCCCTGGTCTTAAAGGCGTATTTGGCAGGGAAAGCGATAAAGCCGGCAAATTGGATGAAGCGGGTCTCACCACCTGGTTGAAAAACCCAAAAGCGGTTAACGCAAAGGCAAAAATGCCTAACCTCAAGCTGAAGGATGATCAGATAGCTGCTGTTATTGGTTATCTGAAAACCTTATAATTTTAGTACTCATATCAATCGGAAAGGCCGGGAGAATATCCCGGCCTTTTTTTTCGCCAAAGATCACCCTAAGGCCGATTTTTCTGAATCTTTTATAGAGATCTCTCATCTCAATAGCTATAAATTGCCGATGCAGCAATTGTTAATCGGCAAATAAGCAGGCCTAATTAACAGGGTTGCTCTGTGATGAGCAATAGGTTTTACAAAGAAAAATCAATTTAAAGGAGAAAAGAATGGAACATGTAGATGTTGTAAAGGGGTGTAAAACTAAGGAAGAATCAGTTAACAAGGTAACACAGGTAAAAACTGAGCAACTTTCATTTGATACCTACTATTTCACACCGGGGCAGGTACTCGATTACCATAAACATCCAGAAGGTGATCAAATTTTTGTCGTTCTTCAGGGACAAGGTCAATTTTATCTTGATGCCGGCACGGAGGAAATTCAGGAGGTCTCAACAGGCTCCGTTTTTCTGGCCCCTAAGGACACCTGGCATAAAATCGTTAATACAGGCAGTGATGTTTTGATCGCATCTCAGACGACAAGACAGCCGGCAGGCATGGTTGCCAGATAATAGTCCCTCTCTGTTGTGTTTGTTCAGCGTCAATTGAACCTATAAGATTATTTCAGGGCTCTTACTACGCTTACTCCCTTGACGAGCAATATTATTTCGCAATGAAATTAAGCACATAAGCGTTTGATAAATCTGTTTCATGAAGGGTGGACTTTTTATAGTCCACCCTTTTTTGTATTAATCCCGTCAACACCAATTTCCGAGCCATACCTGGCAACTATTATCAGGCAAAAGGTTTTGACAAAGATCGGTTCTTTCAGTAAGATTGAGCTCCTATGCATGGAGGTCCACTCATATAATGGAAGTTTGCCGGGCACTGGACAAACTGAAGGGGAAATTTAAAAATCCCGCAATAACTCTCGGCAACTTTGATGGTGTCCACCTGGGCCACCAGAGAATCTTCAAACATCTTTTAAAAAGAGCCTCTGACATTGGAGGTGAAGCCCTGGTCTTTACCTTTGATCCCCATCCGGCAAAGGTACTCAGGCCCGAACTAAGTCCCAGCCTGATTACACCAATCCCTGAAAAACTGAAGCTAATGAAAACCTTCGGTATCAATGCTGTAATTCTTACCGATTTTACGAAAGAGTTTGCAGCCATTCATCCATCCACCTTTGTTGAGGATGTATTAATTAATGCCCTCGGCTCAAAACTTGTTGTTGTAGGGCATGACTTTTCCTTTGGAAAAGGAAAGGAAGGGACGATAGACTACCTCAAAGTCCTGGGAGAAAGGCATAATATCCAGGTTGAAATTGTAAAGGCATTTAAAGTAAATGGCAAAATTGTCAGCAGTACCGCCATAAGAGAACTTATACATTCCGGAAATATGACAGAAGCCGCAAAGCTATTAGGTAGACAGTATTCCATAGAAGGAAACGTTATCCAGGGAAGCGGCCGGGGGAAGCAGCTCGGTTTTCCAACGGCAAACTTGAAACATTACGGGGAATTAATCCCCAAAGACGGCGTTTATGCTATCAAAGTGCTTACAGGGGGAGAAGAGAAACCCGGCATAAGCAATATAGGGCTAAGACCAACTTTTAGAGAAACTGAAAGAAGTGTGGAAATTCATATTTTCGACTTTAAAAAAGAGATATACAGTGAGGATATACAAGTCACTTTTATAGAAAGAATTCGAGAGGAGAGAGCCTTTTCAGGTCCTGAAGAGTTGACTCAACAGATCCGAAAAGATATTGTCATTGCAAAAAAAATTCTGGAAAGAAAAGAAAATTGAAATTAAAGCTATGGCTGAGCGTCTTGGTCAGTGTTGTTTTCATATGGCTGGCCTTCAGAAAAATTAATTATAATGAGTTATGGAGTGGTCTTGCAAAGGCAGACTACATCTATCTTCTACCTGCCATATTGATTAACATTGTACAAATATATTTGCGAGCCCTGCGTTGGGGATACCTCATTGAACCGGTAAAAAAAATGGGTCCCTATAATCTTTTTTCGGCAACAGCTATTGGATTTATGGCAAACAATATTCTTCCTGCGAGATTGGGTGAATTTATTAAGGCTTATGCAATAGGCAAGAAAGAAAGTGTAAGCGTGAGCGCATCGTTTGCGACTATAATTGTGGAAAGGATACTGGATCTGCTGACAGTGTTTATTTTTATGTTCCTTGTATTCTATGCTGTTGATTTGCCCTATGAAAGCGCAGAAGTTGAGAAATTATTGAAATACGGCGGAGGAATTTTATCACTCATTTTTCTTGTTATTCTTATCCTCATTTTTTATTTCAAGAACAATAAAGAACTCTTTAAGAACATCGCCAACAAAGTCATAAAACCGATATCATTAAAGGCTGCCAATAAAATGTCCAAGTTCCTCGATGCTTTTGCATCGGGCCTATCGGTCCTTAAAAGAGGAAAGCACCTTATCCCCATCACTTTTCAATCCTTTATCATTTGGGTTCTTTCAGCCGTTCCCATTTATTTAATACTCATCTCCTTCGGTTATATGCTTCCTTTTTCAGTTTCTCTATTCATACTGGTTGTTCTGTCTCTAGCCGTCGCAATCCCTTCTGCACCAGGCTTTATAGGTACCTTTCACTACGCATGTGCCTTGGGGCTTGGACTTTTCAATATCCCTGAAGAAGAGGCTCTTTCAGTGGCTATAATACTTCATGCCATAAGCTTCTTCCCCATAACATTAATAGGCCTGTATTTTCTCTGGAGAAGCAATATGACTCTCAGGGAAGTTGAAAATCTGGAAGAGATAAAATGATCAGAGCAGACAAGATATTAGCGTTCAGCGCTCTCCTTATTTCTTTTGGAATATATCTTGGCAGCTTGGCTAACACCGTTTCCTTTTTTGACAGTGGAGAGCTGATATCAGGTGCAGCGACGCTGGGTATTTCACACCCGCCCGGATACCCATTATATATCCTTACCGGCCACATTTTTTCTTATCTGCCTATAGGGAACCTGGCTTTTCGTATTAATATGTGTTCAGCCCTATTTGGTGCCCTCGCTGTATTTGTGATCTACTTCATTGCCGTCCAGTTGTTAAGTACCCTTTTTAAGGACAATGACTATAGAATCAAGTTTACCGCCTTTTCCACGGCGCTCATCTTTGCCCTGTCTCTCAATCACTGGGGGCAAACAAATATGTCCGAAGTCTATGCCTTAAATACTTTCCTGGTTGCCCTCCTCATTTTCATTCTTATCCTTTGGAGAGAAAAAGCCTTGTCACAAGACAGGACAGGGAAAAACAATCTTTCAAGTTGGCTTTACCTGTTTTCCTTCCTTTTTGGTCTGGGATTCGGTGACCACCATACTATCCTCGTCATGGTTCCCGCCTTTTTATTTGTCATTTTCATAACAAAGTGGCAGCTTTCGGCAGAAATTAAGGGACTGCCCAAAATGTTCTGCCTTCTCAGAATAGACATCAAAGTTCTCTGCCTTCTTATACTCTTTTTCCTGCTTGGATTTTCAGTCTATCTTTACCTTCCCATCAGATCTTCCGTTGACATTATTATGAACTGGGGTGATCCCGACACATTTGAGCAGTTTCGATGGATGTT
>JADFVM010000125.1 GCA_015222555.1 Pseudomonadota bacterium | reverse complement strand
CATTCCCCGCGGCTTGCCGCGATATATTAAGAAGGTTATCTCCGCGCTCATACCCCGCTGCTTGCGGCGGGGTGATTGATTTATCGAGGAGCCCTTACCTGCCAATGAAATCATTTCTTTCATCTTGCGAAACGGACCGGTGATGGATATTTATATGTCGGGATCAAGCAGGCCCATTAGAATTGACAGTGTAAAATTTAATAGGATATAGGAATATTTTTTAAAAAATGGAACTTCCTCCCCCAACCAGCATCTTATAAATAAAAGATAATATTGTTAGGGGAATTGTTCAAATGTATTACAAAGTCTTAATGGAAGGTGGTCATGTGGGCGCGGGCAAGTCATATGATATGACCCGTTACTTCAAGGCTGACAATATCGGCAGTATTTATGATCTGCTTCATAAAATGCCTCGCCTGAAATCAAAAGGTCTTGGAAAGTCGGTAAAGCTCATTCAACCGGTGAGCGAAGAGGAATTTATAAAGGGGCGGCATTGCGAAAAAAGGGATCCTTATCTTATGCGGCATTAAATGATTCCTGGTCTTGATACTGCAGCTGGTAAAGTCGATAATAAAGACCTTTCTTCTCTAAGAGTTCATTGTGGCGCCCCTCTTCCCTGATTTCACCCTTATGAAGTACTATTATGCGGTCAACATCTTTAATTGTAGAAAGTCTGTGCGCGATAATAATAGATGTTCTGTCCTCGAATAAAGTACGAATTCCCTTCTGAATGTAAAGTTCTGTTGCCACATCAATGCTGGATGTCGCTTCATCCAAAACCAGTATTTTGGGATCATGGGCCATGACCCTCGCCAGTGAAAGGAGTTGTTTTTGACCCATCGACAGATTGACTCCTTTCTCTTTAATCTCACTGTAATATCGCCTCGGCATCTTTTCTATAAACCTTGAAGCCATCACTTTTTCGGCGGCAACCTTAACATTATTGAGATCTATTTCTTCCCTGCCAAGGGAAATATTATCAAAGATTGTCCCTGAAAAGATAAAAAAATCCTGGGGCACCATGCCGACATTTTTTCTTAGTTGTCCCAGTGACATCTTCTTAATATCCATCCCATCGACAAGGACATTTCCTTCAGTGACATCATACATTCTGCTGAGTAGTTTAATAATAGTACTCTTCCCTGCGCCTGTGGCACCAACAAGGGCAACTTTCTCTCCCGCATCGACACAAAAAGACAGATTGTTGATAACTTTGCCACGGCCGTAAGAGAAACTGACATTATTGAACTCTATTTTCCCGGAAATCTCTTTCATCATGAGCGGGGCAGAGGGTTCTTTAATATCAGGTTCTGTGTCTATGAGAGAAAAAATTCTTTCCATGGCGGCCATGGCCGCCTGAATGACTGAAAATTTGGCACTTAGATCTTTGATGGGCACGAAGATCTTGTTCAGGTATTCGATAAACGCAACAAGGACACCAAAAGTCATGGCCCCTTCCATCTCTTTCATACCCCCATACCAGAGAATAAGGGCGACGGCAAAAGCGCCGGCTATTTCAACAAAACTGAAAAGAAAGGCATCAAAAAAATTGGCCCTTAAGGTAGCTTTGAAATAAGCTCCGTTAATTTTTTGAAAGTTCTCCTCATTCTTTTTTTCTCTCAAGTAGAGTTGAATGACCTTGATGCCTGCCACATTTTCCTGAATGAAGGCGCTTATTTCTGCAAGTTTTATTCGTATTTCACGGTATACCTTCCTCATCCCTTTTCTGATGAGAAGAGTGCCCACCAGGAGAAGGGGGAGAATGGAGAAAGAAACTAAAGCCAACTTTAGGTTTAAAATAATCATGACGGCAGCAATGCCGACAATGGTAATGATATCCCCCATGAGAGAGACGACACCTGAAGAAACCATTTCACTCAATGATTCTACGTCATTTGTCACCCTGTTTAAAAGGCTGCCCACAGGTGTTTTTTCAAAATATGAAAGTGATAATTTCTGGATATGATTAAAAAGTTCTTTTCGTATGGAGTAAACCACTTTTTGACCCAGAGACTGGACAACATAATAATGGAACATCCTTATTAATACCTCTGTCACGACGGCCATGGTGAAGAAAAGAACAAGCAAACCCATCCCTTCCGTGACTCTGGGCACCATATTGTTGTCAACTGCTACCTTGATGATGTATGGCTGGACAAGTGCCAGCAAAGAGATAGCAGGCAATAAGCTCAGAGAAAGGAAGAGCAACCCTTTATAGGGGAGAGTGTAACGTAAAAACCGCTTCATGAGTCTCGCGTCGTAAATCTTTTCAGCTTTTTCGTCGGTCGCTATTTTGCTCAGTCTCACCATATACTGTTCTTACTCCAGGCCTTGTTCTTGATTCGGTTGAAGGCACTAAAATTATAAAACCTGGTTAACTTTAACCCAAACCAGTTAAATTTGACATGTTAAATATTATCTGCTAACTTTATTTTAACGCTGGGGGTGCCCCTCAATTTGATGGGCTGAGAGATTCCAAAAACGGAACGACCCCATGAACCTGATCCGGATAATACCGGCGTAGGGAAGCGGCTTCTTTTTAGTTTTACGGGGGCGATTGATTCGGGCCTCCAAATTATAAAAGCTGAGCCCTTTCCTTTTCAGGAAAGGGCTTTTTTTGTTTGAAAAACAGGGTGAATAAATGAATACAATTGTTGATGCAGAAAAAATTGAGTTTCTTTTAAATGATAAGAGCGTGCCCAGTTCCGGCGACGTTTATTCCGTGATAGAAAAGGCAAAAAAACTGAAAGGATTGTCCCTTGAAGATGTCAGTATCTTAATCAACGCGGGTAACGAGGGGATAGCCTTTGATGAGATCTTGACCGCTGCACAGGAAGTAAAGGAAACCTGCTTTGGAAAGCGGATTGTTTTATTTGCCCCTCTCTATCTCACCAGTGAATGTATCAACAACTGCCTGTACTGTGGCTTTAGCAAGGACAATAAGGAGACAGCACGTAATACCCTGTCAAAAGATGAGGTCATAAGAGAGGCCGGTTATCTGGAAAAAATGGGTTTTAACCGTCTACTTCTCGTTGCAGGTGAATCGCCAAAGAGTTCATCCATTGAAAAGATTGAAGAAACGGTTAGGGCAATATACGACCATACAGATGTTAGAATCGTACATGTCAATGCCGCGCCGATGACACTTGAAAACCTGAAAAGACTTAAAAAGTCCGGCATCGGTGTCTACCAGGTATTCCAGGAAACCTACCATGAAGAGACATATCAAAAGGTACACGCCTCGGGACCGAAGCGGGATTATCAAAAGCGCCTGCAAGCCCTTGATCTGGCAATGGAAGCGGGTCTTGATGATGTGGGAATAGGCGCACTTTTAGGCCTCTACGACTGGCGGTTTGAGGTCATGGCTGTTGTGTCGCATGCAACCCACCTCTTCAGGAAATATGATGCCTGGCCGCATACCATATCGGTGCCAAGGCTTCAGCCGGCCGTGGGATCTCCCATATTATCGCCGCCATATGAGGTAACAGACAGAGATTTTAAATTAATTTGTGCTATTTACCGTCTCGCCGTACCAACTGCCGGAGTGGTTGTTTCAACCAGAGAGCCTGAAGCCTTGCGTGATGAGGTATTAAAGTGCGGAGTATCGCAGATCAGTGCCGGGTCAAGGACAGATCCCGGAGGTTATTCGCAGGACGATGAGCATTACGATGCTTCGCAGTTCAAAACAAATGATCACCGCTCTCTGGAAGAAATGGTGGAACATATTGCCAAATCGGGTGACCTCCCCTCTCTTTGCACATCCTGCTACCGAGTGGGGAGAACAGGGCCGGTTTTTACTGACTCCGTATCTCACGAGGAGATGGCCAGGTATTGCCTCCCCAACTCTTTACTTACCCTTAAGGAGTTTACCCTGGACCATGCCAATGGCAGCAGAAAACTTTGTGAAGCGGTGATAGAAAAAAATATTTCCAATATAGAAGATGAAAAGCTAAGGAAGGCAACGGTGAAAAAACTGGCCGACATTGAACAGGGGAAACGGGACCTCTTTTTTTAGTAACTTAGAAATAATATTCTGCGATTTTCT
>JADFVM010000124.1 GCA_015222555.1 Pseudomonadota bacterium | reverse complement strand
CCTTTATATGAAGTTTTTTGATGAGCTCAGTTTAAACCGTAATCCGCTATTTCTTTTATCCATACTCGTTTTCTTTATAGGCATTCAGCTTGTTGCATTGGGTTTAATAGCAGAAATAAATGTCAGAACTTATCACGAATCACAGAACAAGTCCATTTATGTGGTCAAGGAGATCGTCGGAGGAAAGATCAAAGGCTAAAGATGAATCTCCTCATGATAAATTACGAGTTCCCCCCCATCGGTGGTGGTGGCGGAAATGCAAATTTCTACATCCTCAGGGAATTTGCTGAAAAGAGGGATGTCAGAGTTAATCTTGTTACTTCATCAGAGACAAAATCCACGTACATTCACCAGTTTTCTGAAAACATCACTGTTCACAGGCTCAACGTCAGGAAAAAAAGACTTCATTATTGGACAGAGCTGGAAGTCCTGGCATTTCTTTATAAATCATCCTCCTATGTTCATAATCTTATGAAAAAGGAGTCCTTCGACCTTTGCCATTCTTTCTTTGGATTCCCTTCGGGTTATATTGCCTACAGAGGTCGAAAGCAAATGCCATACATTGTTTCTCTTCGAGGCTCAGATGTGCCTGGCTTTAATCCCCGGTTTTCACTGCAATATCTCTTTCTATCGCCGCTTTTTAAAAAAATATGGACAGAAGCAAAAGCCGTCATTGTAAACAGCAGGGAGTTGCAGAATCTGGCCTATAAGACAGCGCCTCTATTGCCGATTGATGTCATATATAACGGCATTGATATTGATGAATTTAAACCCGATGAAAAAAAACAGAAAAAACACCCAACCATTCTGACTGTAACGAGGCTGATCTCCAGAAAGTGCATTGATTTTCTATTAAAGGCCATGCCTTCAATCATCAGCCACATTCCCGATATTAAACTGATAATAGCAGGTGAAGGGAATATGGAAAATGATCTCAGGCGATTGGCTGATGATCTGGGTATTGGAAATCAAGTCGAATTCAGAGGTTATGTTAAACATGAGCTGTTACCAGCCTTATACAGGGAGGCAGACGTTTTTGTCCTTCCTTCCCTTTGGGAGGGAATGTCAAATACGGTGCTTGAGGCCATGGCGAGCGGTCTGCCCGTAATTGTGACCGAAACCGGCGGTACGGCAGAGCTGGTCAGGGATAACGGGATCATAATTCCGAAACAGAACTCAAATGCAATATCGGAAACAATAATAACCTTGTTTGCCAAACCGGATAAGTTAAAAGAAATGGGTGCCAGATCCAGGACGATCGCCATGGATTTTAGTTGGGCAAAGGTTGCTGGAAAATATATGGAGATATACGAGGAGAGTATAAAGTGGAGGTAAAGGAATAGGTAAAGGTAGAGGTAGAGGTAGAGGCAAAGAAAAGACCGTTATGCCTTCATCTTTCTCTCCTCCTTTACCTCTACCTGATCTGTTATGTGCGGCATAAGTGGTTTTACATTCAAAGATGAAGGCCTGATCAAAAAGATGAATCATGCCATTCGTCATCGGGGGCCAGATGATGAAGGGATATTTGTGACCAATGACGTGAGCCTGGGGCACAGACGTTTATCTATCCTGGATTTGTCGCCTGCCGGTCATCAGCCGATGTCCAGTGAAAAAGGAACTTTAACCCTCGTTCATAATGGAGAGATATACAACTTCAGGGAAATCCGAAAGGAACTGGAAGGGAGAGGATACGGCTTCAAGAGTCAATCCGACACGGAGGTTATACTTAATGCCTACGACGAGTGGGGATATGGCTGTCTTGAAAAGTTCAGAGGGATGTTTGCCTTTGCGCTTTGGGATGAAGGAAAGAAAGAACTGTTTATTGCCCGTGACAGGCTGGGTGTGAAGCCGCTCTATTACATGGAAAAAGGCGAGCAACTCTTCTTCTCATCAGAGATTAAAGCCTTTTCGTCGACTGGAAAACTAACAGATTCACTTGATAATGCAGCCATTAATCTCTATTTTTCATTTCGTTTCACTCCGGGGAGCCAGACTGTCCTGAAGGATGTTAATAAACTTGAGCCTGGCCACTTTATGGTCTGGAAAAATGGCAAAGTTTTAATTAAAAAATATTGGGACATCGAATTGGATGAGGATTACACTGCCAGAAGGCCGATATCTCGAAAAAGTGAGGCAGAGTATGTCGGAGAGTTTCTTGACATTTTCAGAGAATCAATCAAACTGAGGCTGGTCAGTGATGTTCCTGTGGGGGCCTATCTCTCAGGTGGCCTTGATTCGAGTTTTATCGTTGGAATGATGGCGGGCGTGGCAAAAAAGGCTGTGAGTACCTTTTCTGTAGGTTTTCCCGATGGGGCGGATGAGAGTCCCTATGCGCAACTCGTCGCCGATCAGTTCTCAACAAAGCATCATCTGCTCAATGTGAACTCAAAAGCAGTTGACGTACTCCCTGATGTATACTGGCATCTTGATGAACCTCTGTCTGACGCAGCGGCCATCCCAACCTATCTTATGTCTCAGGTAACAAAAAAATCTGTGACCGTTGTCCTTAGCGGAGAAGGCGCCGATGAACAGCTGGGAGGCTATGATAAATATAAAGCGCTGTACTACCCCCATCTTTTCAAGTCCATCAATCCCGCATTTCTTTCCAGAGCTTTCTCCGGTCATTCAGGAAAGAATCCTAAATTATTCAGAGCCATGGAATACCTTGGAAATCTTGATGATGCTTCGCAGGCCTATCTTCGTTTTAATTCAGTCTTTCTCAGGGAAGAACGTCAAATGTTATTTAGCGATGAGAAATTGAAGTTGGAGTCATTGGGCGACGGTGATCTTGCCGTTGTGAATCCCTACTTGAATAGAAAAGGTGAGTTTTTAAACCGCTTATTATTGCTGGACTTAAAAACCTGGCTTCCCGATGATCTATTGCTGAAAAATGACAAAATGACAATGGCCCATGCCGTTGAAGCAAGAACACCCTTTCTTGACCATAAGCTGGTAGAGTTCTTAATCAAGGTTCCCCAATCTATGAAACTGAAGTGGTTTCAGGAAAAATACCTGCTTAGAAAAGCGATGAAAGGCATTGTGCCTGAACAGATTTTGAAAAGGAAGAAACAGGGCTTTTCAGTGCCGGTGCACCGCTGGATAAATGAAGAGCTTAAGGAGATTGTGAATGAGTTGTTTAGCAAGCAAAACCTGGAGAACCTGGGATTATTTAATGTCGAATATGCTCGGTCTTTAATTCAAAAAGATCTCAGAAATCCTTATTGTTTAAGGCAGTTTTGGTCTGTCTTTTCTTTTCTCGCCTGGCATCGGTTCTTTTTGAAGAGGTGTAGGTAAAGGTAGAGAAAAAGAAAAGGTAGAGGAAGAGAAGATGTACAAGTCGTTTAAGGGTAT
>JADFVM010000004.1 GCA_015222555.1 Pseudomonadota bacterium | reverse complement strand
GTGTGGATTCTTTCCTCTTATTATAGTGCGTACTTATGATCCAGCCTTTCATATCAGATGTCAGTGAAGAAGATGCAGCCCGTGAACGACGTAAGGCGAAAGAAATCAGAAACTCCCAATGGTGGAAAAACCAGAAGGGCAAAGGCGTCTGCTACTATTGCAAGGGCAGATTTCATCCTTCAGAGTTAACGATGGACCACATCGTACCTGTCATACGTGGAGGCAAGTCTTCAAAGAGCAATATCGTTCCTTCCTGCAAAGCCTGTAATAATAAAAAGAAGCATATGCTACCCATCGAGTGGGAGGAGTATGTTGCTTCCCTCGACTGACGGGACGCTAACTAGCTCTCATTCATATACTATCTATTCCATATTTTGACATTCCATACGAGTAGAGCTATATTTTATCAGTAGAGAGATTCAATCCTTTTTCACCGTAGATAGAAATTAGAATTCCTCCAATCGCCGGCGGCGTATTGTCATTCCCGCAAAGGCGGGAATCCAGCCTTTTATAAATCTGGATTCCGGGTCAGGCCTGGAATGACAATAAATACAACGTTGCTTGCGCCGTGGATTATTTATCAAAGAGGAGACCAACATGAAGATTAACATCGGCAGCTCTACGCTGGAACTTGTACAGGGTGACATTACAAGCGAGACAACGGAGGCTATCGTCAACGCGGCTAACAGTTCCCTATTAGGGGGTGGCGGTGTGGACGGAGCGATTCATCGCGCAGGCGGTCCGACGATACTGGAGGAATGCAAAAAACTGGGAGGTTGCCCGGCAGGAGTGGCCAAGATCACGACAGGCGGGAATCTGGCGGCAAAATATGTGATTCATACGGTGGGGCCCATTTTTCGCGGAGGCGATTCAGGTGAGGCGGAAATACTGAGAAGTGCCTACAGAAACAGCCTCAGAACCGCCTCTGAAAATGGGATCAGAAGCCTCTCCTTTCCTTCCATCAGCACCGGGGCATACGGTTATCCGCTGGAAGAGGCCTCAAGGGTTGCCCTGGCGGAAGTGATGACCTATCTGGAAGAACATTCCGACATTGATCTGGTGCGCTTTATCCTCTTCGGAAAACATGCCTATGAGGCCTACGAGAAAGCGCTCATGTCGCTTTCAAAGGAGAAATCCCGTAAAGTTTAAAGGCCCCGCGTTTAAAAAACTTTCAACTTCATTGGCAGGCAGCGGCTTGGAAAAAAGATAGCCCTGTCCGTAGTCGAAACTGAGCTCTCTCAATACGGCAAGCTGCTCCTTCGTTTCAATCCCTTCGGCAACGGTTTTCAGGCCTATGTTCTGTGACAGAAAAGCGATGGATGTTACCATATCGGTCGCCTCTCCCTTTTCATCAATTCTATTGACAAAAGAACGGTCCACTTTAAGCACGTCGATGGGAAATTTATGCAAATAGCTTAATGATGAATATCCAGTACCAAAGTCGTCGAGAAAGAGATGAACTCCCATCTCCTTCAATTTTAACAGCGTTTCTGAAACGGCTTGCGGGTTTTCCATAATCTCGCTTTCAGTGATTTCAAGTTTCAGATGTTGAGGACTCATCCCTGTCTCTTCAAGGATGGATTTTGTCAGTTCGGCCACATCTGTTGCCGAAAACTGCTTGCTGGCCAGATTGACACTGACATATTTGGGTGTTTCCGTAGTTGGTTGCGAGTTCCAAAGGTGCATCTGACGGCAGGCTTCCCGAAGTACCCATTCCCCCAATGGCACGATGAGGCCCGTCTCTTCGGCGGCAGGAATAAAGTCATTGGGCGGGATGAGGCCCTTTTCCGGATGCCGCCACCGCACCAGGGCTTCGAAGCCGGTAATATCACCACTTTTAAGATTAACGATGGGCTGATAATTTAACACAAAATCTTCATTCTCAATGGAACGGCGCAAGTCATTTCGCAGCGTCAGCTGTTTAATCGCCTCCTTATGCAGCTTCTCGTCAAATATGGCATAACGGGCTCTGCCCGCTTTTTTTGCACTGTACATGGCACTGTCGGCATCGCGAAGTATGTCCTCTGCCTTGCTGTATCCCGTTTTACTAAAGGCGATGCCGATACTCACAGACGTTGTAATCTCCTGCCCTTCAATGATGAAGGGTTTGGTCAATGAAGACTGAATCCTTTCTGCAATCATAAGCGCATTAGAGGCATCGTGAAGCTCTTCGCAAAGAATTGTAAATTCGTCTCCTCCCAGGCGTGCGAGAAATTCGTTCTTTGATCGTGTAGCCATGTCCGATGAACGTACGGATGAGGAGAGCCTTGAAGCCGCCTCTTTTAACATTTTATCGCCGGCCAGATGTCCCAGGCTGTCATTAATCAGCTTGAAGTGGTCCAGGTCCAGAAACATGACGGCAAAGAGATAGTCGGGCGAACGTTTAGCTCTTAAAATGGCAATTTCGAGCCGGGTCATTAATTGAGCACGGTTAGGCAGTTCTGTCAGGCTGTCATGCATGGTGTCATAAAGGAGCTTGTCTTCTGCTTCCTTATGCTCTGTAACATCCAGTTGGGATCCGGCGATTCGGTAGGCCTTCTTTTCCGCGTCCCGCACAGCCAGCCCCCGGCAGAGCACCCACCGGTAGGATCCATCTTTTTTCCTGATCCTGTAGGTATGTTCCAGGTAGGGAAGTACCCCCTCCAGATGCTCATCGATTCTGGCGCGGAAGGCTTTAAGATCATCAACATGAACCAAATCAAACCACGACTCGGGTTGGTCGCCGATCTCCTTTTCCTCATAACCCAGCATGGTTTTCCATCGCGAGGAGTAAAAGACCTTGTCGTCTTTCAGGTGCCAGTCCCATATTCCCCCCTGTGCTCCTTGAACGGCCAGATTAAAGCGTTCCTGGCTTTCAATCAGGGCTTCTTCAACCCGCTTACGTTCCTGGATTTCATTCTCCAGTTCCACGTTTTGTTCTTCAATACTATGACTTCGCCGGACTAGGTTTACAAAAACCATTGCAGAGATGGACAGGAGACATGTTACAACAATGGCGATAGTAGTAAAGGTTCGTGCCGTGATAACATCCGGACTTGACCAGAAAATCTCGTTGGGTTGTCCCGCCCAGATTTCCCAGACTCCCAGATCATCTCGAATCTCAAGCGGAAATATTTCGGAATAAAAGAGATTGGGATCTTCAATGCCCTGTTCAATCCAGGGCCATGACTGAGTCATTAAACCGGGAGGTTCAGGCGCGACGAAGTAATTGTAGCTCAAGTTCTGTAAGGCGTAATTCCGTTCCGGCAGAAGCTCACGTAAAACGGTGGTGAGAATGACACCTGAAACCATGCCTATTAATTTCCCCTCATCGTCATAAAAAGGCACGGAGCCTATGATACCGGAACGGTCCTTATCATCAACGCTCGTGGGATCAAGGCGGCTGTTATCGCAGGTGATCACTTCTTGGCTCCAGATGGCAGGATGAGAAATCCCTGACACATCTTTTTCCAGCGGATAGGTCGCGCTCATCCAGTTCAATTGTTTTTTCATCTCCAGGTACTCGAAAATCTCCACCACTTCAATGGAAGTTAATGTTGGTCTGTCTTTTCGATTGGCAGTTTCTTCTGTCCTCCCGGAAATGAGTTCATCAAAATGAGCGATCGGTTCTTCCCCTTTACCGGTAACGGCGTCAACGTTGTCAGGATCAAAATCAAGGGGCACGATATATAGTTCGGAAAGGGAAATATTGGAATAGAGGTTGTTGTAGATCTCCTGTACTGTTTTTTTTGAGTTCCCTCCGAAGTTAGCTGGGTAGCGGCCGATTTGTCTTACCCCGGGAAGACGTGCCGTTGTGCGAAGTCCTTCGTAGATGTTTCTAAATGCGACTTCCAATTGATCGGCAAGAAGACGCGTTTTTTCGTGAGAGACTGCGCGATGATTGACGAGCGCGGCATCGATATCAACCTTGTACTTCCAGAAGAAGAGGGCGCATATCACCGCGGTGAAGAACAAAATGACGAAATAGGGGAGGTGGGATAATTTTTTCATATTTTTTTAACGATTAACAAGGCTGTTGCAGCCAGTAGAAATTTATCTCCCTGAGACAGAAGAAATAATATTGAGTCACAAAAACATAAATTTTCTCTTCACATTCCATTCAATGGCCGGGAATTACCTGTTTATCGGTGTGACGACTAAATTCTTTAGTATTAATATTGATGTAGGTCTTTTTCTTATTTCAGCGCTTTGTGCGGCAGGCTTCCCTCTTATTTGATGGTAAGCACAATCCTTACCTTGTCGCTTGTTACTTTGCTCATCGCCAGATAACCGATGGCGTTGGAAATTCTGGCTATCCTTGCCTGGACAAGCAATTCTGATTTTACGACTAAGGGAGGGTTCTTGGCAGTATTTGTGATCTTCCTGTTTGACCATTCGCGAGCAACATCTAACGCCTCTCTCTTTAATACGGTCCTGGAAAATTTTTTGCGGGCATCGCTGTTGACGGAAAGGTTAATGAGAACGATCCGTGTTCCATCCGGCCAGCTCAGAATGTCATTTTCGTAGTACTTCCTTAAATCTTCAATAGTCAATGATTGGGCAGAATTACCGGCATTGACTATTACCGCCACAGGTTCTGCCTTTGCCGTTTCGCTGGAAAATAACAACAGAAAGGTTGCAAAAAGGATGATCAATGATGTCAATCTCATGCGTAAGGTTTTTCTCCCCTATGAATAATCATACTTGACATTATTTTATTCACCGAAGTAAAGCGCAATGGTGGCAATTGTTTTATCATAGTCTTCCGTGGCCGGGCCTTCATTATCTATCATATGATGTTCAATCTTGCCGCAGACGGATCGGTTAAAATGATAATGCAGTGCAACCGTATTTATGGACTTGTCTCCCTGGACAACGGTGTCATTCGCATCGTACCAGTCATACCTGTATATGGTTTCAAGCTTTCCCATCCCGTAGGTGAGCTGACCATAGTAACCCACACGGTCATAATCGGTTCCGGAAACCGGGTCGTAGGTACCTTTTGCATATTCCGCCTGCAGCTTGAAAGTCTTCCAATGCAGGTTCAGGTCAACACCATGTGCCTTTAATTCCGTGTCGGCATTGTCTTTCTCCCTGTAGGTTGAAAGGCCGAGTTCCGTTCGCAAAAGAAGGGGGAATTTAAATCTCAGTCGACCTCCCAGGGATTTGTCGTCGTTTTCATCGCCATGACCCGTGTTGCCTGAACCGTTGCTCATATAGGCAATATAGTCGGTGACAACATCGTTCTTTGTGACCGTACCGAAGAGCTGGACACCATCCATATGCTTTGGGAAAATATTTTGAATATGTTGAGGCTTCTCCTGTGTGGCAACAAAAGGAGTATAATGCTCTACATTCCAGATGCCTGCCGGTGTCAGATAACGGCCTGCCCTGAGATTAAGATAGGGATTGTAATTATAGTCTATCGTAAGGACTTCAATGTATATTCTCCCCTCTTTGTTCTTTGTGACTACCACATCGTGGGTGTTGCCCCCGCTGTCAGTAATTGTTTGCTTCTCCTCTTCTCCAATTTTAGGTGCATACTCGAATTCCAGTTCAGAAAAAAATCGCCATTTTTCAGATACCTTTTTTTGAAATAAAAGGGAGAAATGATGGGTCCTGAAACCGTCACTGACGCCACTCCTGTCGTCAATAACATACTCGACATCGGCATATCCGCTGACGGAGACAAGGTCGGACGATTGATATCCAATCTCATCCTGGCCTGCTTCAACGATCTCCAGTCGTGATTTTAACTTTTCTACTTCCTTCTTTAAATCAGCGACTTCATCTGCCTGAAGAAAAGGCGGAAAGAGAAAAATTGTTGTTAAGATAAATAGACTAAATACTGTCTTTCTCATGATAACTCCACCTTGAATCCCTTGCGAGTGCATTCCCCGCAGATTGCGGCGGGGTTTTGGTTTATGAAGAAGTTTATTAGGTGCAAGAGCAAAAAAACTTTGTACATAATACAAAAAGTGAAATGAAAAAGCAAAAAAAGCTGAAAAAAGAGGGCAGTGAAAACGTTGAGAGCCTGTTTTGTAGAGAATCAAAAGAGAACCTTCGGGCAGATAGGGCCGTAAAACAGTGACAGGATGCAATGCGGAGCAACATGGAAGATTTTTAATTAAGGGCCACATAGCAAGATTCAGGCAAGATGAGAAGGGCAATTTTAGCCCCAATAAAAAGGTTGATCAAGGCCATTGGATTGCCCGGCTCGAGTGAGCTGACAGGTCCAGCAATTGCTTGACTTAATTTCGTATAAACTATATAGTTTGCCCCTTATAATCAGGGGATTTTAATGGCTGGAAATCAAAATAACGAGAGATTATGGTCTCCCTGGCGGATGGAGTACATTCTGGATGATAAAAAGCCGGGAGAATGTATATTTTGCACTAAACCGGAGGACGATAGAGACAGGGAAAACCTGATATTGTACCGAGGGGAGAAAGCCTTCATTATGATGAACCGTTATCCCTATAATAACGGTCATCTACTCATTTCACCTTATAATCATGTTAGTGATGTCGATAGTCTTAGCGATGAAGAGATGCTGGATATTTCACAGGCAACGAAAAGATCTGTTAAAATATTGAAAGAGGTAATGCATCCTGAAGGTTTTAATCTCGGCATCAATATGGGCAAGGCGGCGGGCGCCGGCATAGAAAGCCATATCCATACCCATATCGTGCCCCGGTGGAATGGTGACACAAACTTTATGCCTGTCATCGCCGATGTAAGAGTTATGCCCGAGCTTCTCGATGAGACCTATATGAAACTTTACCCATTATTCAAAGAAATGTAACTGGAGGTGTTTGATGAAGTTTTTAAGAAGTTTATTGATTGCCCTTCTCTTCCTGCTGGCCATTACTTTTTCACTTCAAAACAATGAGCTGGTTACAATAAAGTATTACACGGTCACGCATCAACTGCAATTTCCGCTCTATCTGCTCGTCTTTATTTGTGTTATGTTCGGTATTATCGTCGGCGGCTTTGAAGGTATGATCGAAAAGATAAGAACGGGCGGTACCATCAGGAAACTGAAAAAGGAACTGGATGCGAAGGAGAAAGAACTGACTTCACTGAGAAATCTTCCTATTACAGAATCTACTGTTCCTGCAGATGAAACAAAAGATGATCAAATGGTTTTAAGCGAAAACTAATCATCAAGCTATGGATATCACCTCTCAAAGCCCCTATTTTATCGGGATCATTCTTGTCCTCATAGGCTTTTTTGCCGGCTTCGTCCTGTCCGATATTTTCTCTTCCAGAAAGAAAAAAGCAGCTGATAAAAGTACTCAAAGTGGTGGTACTGCTTATCTGAAGGGGATAAACTACATCCTGGCCAACGAACCGGATAGGGCCATAGAAGAATTTTCCAAAGCGGTGCAGATCAACAGCGATACAGTGGAAACCTATATCGCCCTTGGTAACCTTTTTAGAAGCAAAGGGGAGGTGGGCAGGGCCATCAGGATCCATCAGGGTATTATCCTGCGTCCCCACATTGATATTAAAACAAAGATACAGGCCTATTATGATCTCAGCCTTGATTTCAAAAAGGCCGGTTTTGTCAATCGCGCCATCGAGTCTTTTGAAAAAGTCCTGGAAATGGATAACAAACATCTGGATTCTCACGTGCAACTGCTGGAACTCTATGAGGATATCCGTGACTGGGAAAAGTCCTATCAGACACAGCAGGCAATCTCTAAACTGAGAAAAAGCAATGACTATAACGTGCTGGCTCATCACCAGACAGAGCTGGCCAAGACACTGATTGAGCAGGGCTTGAGCAGCCAGGCAAAGAAGTGCTTTAAAAAGGCCATCTCTCTTGATAAAATGTGCAGTGATGCCTATCTGCATCTGGGAGACCTGTTCTACGATGAGGGCAGTTATGCAAAGGCCATTGATACATGGAAAGAGATGATGCAGATCTCGCCGGGTTTCACTTATCTGGCCTATCCCCGACTTGAAGAGGCTTTTTTTAAACTCAACGAATTCGGAAAGATTGAAGATATCCTGAGGGAAAATTCCAGGAAAAATTATAACGACATCCATACCCATCTTGCCCTTGCTGAATATTTATATAAAAAGAGTCAGCTTAACGATGCCATCGGTGAGCTTAAGACAGTATTGACATTAAAACCCTCTCATATCCAGGCAAGACAGGCGCTGGGGAAATATCTCATGGAACTGGGGAGAGAGGCCGAGGCGGTGGCTGTTCATCAGGAACTGCTTCATAACTTCCCCTTTCCTGAGAAGAATTATCAGTGTAATGAATGTGGTTACGAATCGAATGAACTGCTCTGGCGGTGTCCGCAATGTCGCAGGTGGGATACAATAGATGAAAAGCCGCTGCCCGGCGAAAAGGAAAAATAGGGAAAGAAGTGATTTCCCCGTTAATAATTTCACCATGCCTTTAACTCAATTTGGATTGCTTTCTCTCCTGCTTATCCTATTGGCTGTCAACAATGTTCATGCCGGGAGCAGGGAGGATCTGAAGACACTTAGAATAACGCAGTCTAAGGGTGATCGGCAGAAGGTCGCCCGATTGGGGTCTCTTTTTTTGAACAAATATCCAGGCTCAAAAGATATTCCCGAAGTACTCTTTGTCCTGGCCAATGTCAATGATGATCTCGAAAAAAAAAGACAGTCTCTGGGACAAATTAAGCAAGACCATGGTGACAGCCCCTGGGCCGCACGAGCCTATCTTGAAATGGGGAAAATATACCTCCTCAAGGGTGATAATATATTAGCCGCCAGGGAGTTTTCCTCAGTCAGAAAAAAGTACGGGAAGTCCCCCTTTTTGAGCGAAGCCATTTTATTGACGGGAATATCCCACCTGGCCAATGGAGACTATGGAGAGGCAAGATTAAATTTTGAAAAAGCGCTGCAAACTGCTGATAATGATGATATAAAAACAAGGTCAAAAGTCGGTATTGGTGACTCCTATTATCTTGCAGGTGAGTTCCGGACGTCGTTGAATTTTTATAAGCGACTTTCTCATGGCAAAATAAAAAATGAATATAAGACGAAGGTATTACTTAACCTTGCCCTGTCACATAGTGCCCTGGGTGATCATGATGAGGCAAATAAGGTCTTACAGCGTCTTGTAAAAGACTATCCTTCCTCACTGGAAGCCTATAGGGCTTCAAAACAATTAAGTGATTTTGAAAACAATAAGCGCGGAAATGAGGACGAGAGAGGTTCTTATCTTCAGGTGGGTGTCTACTCCACTTTAAAAGGTGCCGCCAAATATAAATCGAAGCTTTCAGATATGGGACTGGATCCCTCCATACTGGAGGGTGAAGTCTACAAAGTATTGCTGGGCCCCTATGGTGATGCCATCGAGGCTCAAATAGTCAGTGAAAGTCTAAAAAATGAAAAAGGGATTGATTCCTTTGTATTTGAAAAGTGAGGATTGAAAAGTGAAAAATAAAATCGTTTTAAGTGGAATGAGGCCAACGGGTAAACTCCATCTGGGGCACCTTCACGGCGTTCTTGAAAACTGGAAAAAGTTGCAGGAAGACTATAGCTGTTTCTTTTTTGTGGCAGACTGGCACGCTTTGACATCTGAATATGCCGATACAAAAGAGATCAAATCAAATATCCATGACATGGTCATCGACTGGCTGAGTGTCGGCATCGATCCTGAAAAGGCTATACTTTTTATACAGTCAAATGTAATAGAACATGCAGAACTTCAACTTCTGCTGTCCATGATAACACCGCTTTCCTGGCTGGAAAGGGTGCCTACCTACAAGGAACAGGTTGAAAATATCAGGGATAAAGATCTGGGCACATACGGCTTCCTCGGTTATCCCCTTTTACAGTCGGCCGATATCCTTATTTATAACGCCAACTATGTTCCCGTCGGTGTCGACCAGGTTCCTCATATTGAATTTACAAGAGAGGTGGCGAGGCGTTTCAATTATCTCTATAGCAACGTTTTTGTAGAGCCTGAAGAACTTTTGACTGATTACCCTAAACTGCCTGGTACGGATGGCAGAAAGATGAGCAAAAGTTATAACAATTCAATTTATATCTCAGACAGTGATGAGGTGATTACAAAGAAATTAAAAACAGCCATGACGGATCCGCAGAGAGTGAGAAGAGATGACCCCGGCGATCCTGAGGTCTGCCCTATCTTCGCCTATCACAGGATTTATTCAACAACTCAGCAGATAGACTATGTCACTGACGGATGTAAGACGGCCGGAATAGGCTGTATTGAGTGTAAAAAAATATTAACAGATAATATCCTGGGTGAATTAATCCCCTATAGGGAAAAGCGTGAAGAGCTGTTAAAGTCTCCTGAAACGATAGAAGACATCATCAACGACGGGAATAAACGTGCCAGGGAGCATGCAGCCGGAACAATGGCCCGTGTGAGGGAGGCGATGAAGTTCTAAATGGATTATGAGGTCAAACTTGACGGTTTTGAAGGCCCGCTGGACCTTCTGCTTCACCTTATTAAAAAACATGAGCTCGATATTATGAATATCCCCATAGCGCTCATTACAAGGCAGTATGTTGACTCAATAGAGCTGATGAAGACAATGAACCTTGATATTGCCGGTGAATTTTTACTCATGGCGGCAACGCTCATGCATATCAAATCAAAAATGCTATTGCCGCCCGAAGAAGTTGAGGAAGGGGAAGAGGAAGAGCTCGATCCGAGGGAAGAGCTGGTGAGACGGCTTCTTGAATATAAAAAGTACAAGGATGCGGGATCTCAACTTGGAGAGAGAGATATTCTCGACCGCGACTTATTTTCAAAAGGATTCAGTGAAGAGTATGACGATGAAAACGATGACCTTGTCTACCCTGAAGTTGGCCTATTTGACCTCCTTGATGCATTGCAGGAAGTATTAAAGAGTGTAACTCCTTCCATTGCGCATGCAGTGAACATGGAGCGGATCTCTATTAAGGAGAAAACGGAAATAATTTTAAACCGCCTCAAGGAAGAGAGAAATATGACCTTTCAATCGTTATTTGATAACGATTCTACAAGGGGAGAAATTGTCGCCTCTTTTTTGGCATTGCTAGAGCTTATAAAGATGAGAACAGTTAATGTATTCCAGGGCGAAAATTTTGGTGTCATCAGGATCACATCAAAAGACCTGCTGCATTGACATATGATTGAGGACTGATGGAAAAGAATGCATTAAAAGGAGCCATTGAAGCGCTTATTTTTACTTCCGAGTCTCCTCTGAAAACTGAAAAAATAATTGAATTGATTACTGATGAATATGGTCTCGAGCTTGAGAAAAATGAGATTAATCCCCTTCTTGATGAGATTGCAGGGGACTTTAACGCCGAAGGGCGGGGATTCTCCTTAACCGAGGTTGCAGGGGGGTACCAGTTCAGAACCAAAACGACCTATGCATCATTGCTGCAGAAACTTAAGGCTAAACGGCCGCCAAAGTTTGGACGGGCGGCAATGGAAGTGCTTGCCATTATCGCTTATCGGCAGCCCATAACGAGGGCCGAGGTTGAAGACCTGAGAGGTGTTGATTCGGGCGGTGTTGTGAGGAGTCTCCTGGAAAAAAGGCTTGTCAGGATTCTCGGCAGGAAGGAAGTGCCCGGTAAACCGATAATTTATGGAACGACTAAGACCTTCCTCGAAATATTTAACCTGAGGAACCTTTCACAACTTCCAACACTTAAAGAGTTTGTAGAACTTGAAGAGGTGGAGGTAGAAAGGGTTCAATC
This sequence comes from Pseudomonadota bacterium, assembly GCA_015222555.1. Classification (GTDB taxonomy): domain Bacteria; phylum Desulfobacterota; class JADFVX01; order JADFVX01; family JADFVX01; genus JADFVM01. The sequence continues at coordinate 8,198 of JADFVM010000004.1, read as the reverse complement.
AGAGCTTAATCTACCTGAGTCGTAGCCAATGTTGTCGATGTCGATCAATAATCTAATAGCCTCCTTAGAGAAAGGTAGAGCAAAATGAAAAGAGCCGATGAACCTGAAATAAAACTTGATGGTCTCATAAATAAAATAAAATCTGAAGGGATCGAAGAGGCCAACAGGCAGGCGGAAGAGATCATAAAGGAGGGGGAAAAAAAGGCTGACGTTCTTATCGATGAGGCTAAAAAAGAGGTTGAATCTCGACTTGAAAGGGCCGCTCATATCATTGAAGAGAAGGAGCAGGCCAGTAAAAAGGCCATTGAACTTGCTGCCAGAGACAGTCTGCTTTCACTTAAAGAGTCTCTTAGGAAGATACTCGAATCCCTTGTAAAAAGCGGCTTTGATCAACTCATGAGTGGTGAGGCTCTGGAAGACCTTCTTTTAAAAACGATAGAAGGATGGAGCAAAAACAAGGACTCGGATTCAGGCCTTGAAGTCCTCTTGAGTGAGAAAGAAAGAAATGCCCTGACCGATACCTTCATGAAAAGGTTGAGTGATCATCTAAAGGCTGGCGTAGAATTCAAGGTGCATCCCGATATTAAGTCGGGTTTCAGGGTAGGTATGCAGGCAGACCATATGCATTATGATCTTAGCGATGAGTATGTTTCCGAATTGTTGGTTGCTCATCTGAACAAGAGGTTAGCCACTGTTTTTAGCGACATGAAAGATGAAATGAAAAAGCAGGGCTGATGCCATACTATTATCTCATTGCCTCCTTACCCTACCTTTATCATGACAAACCTGCCCCTTTAAGTGGCAAAGAATTCCTTAATACCTGCAAGCCGCAGTTGAAGAAGGCCGATTTTGATTGTTTACAAACTGCCCGCATGTACGCGGAAAACATAGAGGGTATACAGCTCAATGTTTTAAGTGACTGGAATACTTGGGATAGAGGCCTTAGAAATGAACTTGTCCAGGTGAGGGTAGAAAAATCGGGAGGTGATCCCCAGGCCTTTATTCGGAAAGATGGCTGGGTACGAAGTCAGGCGCAGATGACGCTGGCAAAAAATTCCAAAGCTGCGGCATCACCCCTCTTTGGAGAAAAAATGCTTAATCTGGCGAGATGGAAATTTCTGGACGGACTGGAGTCGGGTAATCATTTTAACCTGCAACAACTAGTCATTTATTATCTCAAACTTCAGCTGCTGGAAAAGATGTCACTTTTCAATCCCGAAATGGGGATGAGCAGGCTCATGAATATACTGGACAGGTCAGATGAAAAAAGCCTCGTGAAATTTGAAGAGAATGTGTAGTTAAGTGGAGAAAATGAAGGGAAATATAGGTTTCGTCAAAGCTGTCAATGGCAATATGGTCTCAGTGGAGTTTGACTGCAGAGTGAAACAGAATGAGGTGGCCTATGTAATTGTCGGGGAGCTGCGGCTTAAATCCGAGGTTGTCCGCATTACAAATGATCACGCAGATCTTCAGGTTTTTGACAGTACACGGGGGATCATGACAGGTGACGAGGTTGAATTTACAGGTGAGCTTTTATCTGTTGAACTAGGGCCGGGTCTTTTGGGTAATGTCTACGATGGATTGCAAAATCCACTATACGAGATGTCGGAAAGTTATGGTTACTTTCTGGAAAAGGGGGTTACCTTGCCCGCTTTACCAAAAGACGTAAAGTGGGAGTTTCTTCCCACCGTCAAGGAAGGTGAGAGGGTAGAAAAGGGGGACTGCCTCGGCACGGTAATGGAAGGCCTTATTAAACACCGGATCATGGTTCCCTTTAAACTGTCTGAAAGTTATGAGGTGGCCAATATCGTTGTTCAGGGCGAGTATACCATCTCGGATATAATTGCAACGCTGCGTGATGACAGGGGCAGGGAGTTTCCCCTTACAATGTCCTTCAACTGGCCCGTAAAAAGAGCGATCAATTTTTATGAAGAAAGGCTTGCACCGGAAGAACCTCTCATTACAAGAATTCGTATTATCGACACACTTTTTCCTGTTTCCAAGGGGGGCACCTACTGTATTCCCGGCCCTTTCGGGTCAGGTAAGACGGTGCTTCAGCAGATTACCAGCCGCAACGCCATGGCAGATATCGTCATTATCGCCGCCTGCGGAGAAAGGGCCGGTGAGGTGGTTGAGACAATAAGGGAGTTCCCGGAAATCATCGATCCCCGCACAGGCAACCCGCTCATGGAGAGAACGATCATTATCTGCAACACAAGCTCCATGCCCGTAGCCGCCCGCGAGGCTTCCGTGTATACGGCTGTTACGCTGGCAGAATATTACAGACAGATGGGGCTTGATGTTTTACTGCTGGCCGATTCCACATCCCGCTGGGCGCAGGCGATGAGAGAAAGGTCTGGCAGACTGGAGGAAATACCGGGGGAAGAAGCCTTTCCTGCCTATCTTGAAACGCTCATCTCAGGTTTTTATGAGCGGGCTGGAATGGTGAGATTAAAAGATGGCAGCACGGGCTCTGTCACCATTGGCGGGACTATAAGTCCGGCAGGCGGAAATTTTGAAGAGCCTGTTACACAGGCGACCCTCAAGGTGGTAGGGACTTTTCACGCCCTGTCGCGGGACCGGTCAGATGCCCGGCGTTATCCGGCCATCGAGCCCCTCGAAAGCTGGTCAACCTATAAGGGGATTATTGATGCAAAGCATCGAGAGTGGATCAATAAACTGCTCACCAAATCCTATGAAATAGAGCAGATGATGAAGGTTATTGGAGAGGAGGGGACGTCGCTCAACGATTATATCACCTTTTTAAAGGGCGATCTTTTTGACTCCGTCTATCTGCAGCAGAACGCCTTTGATGAAGTGGATGCCGCCACACCGGAGGATCGGCAGAAATTTGTTTTTGAAATGTTGTTTCACATCCTGCACGGTAACTTTTCTCTACTAAAAGATAAGGAGGAGGCGAGACATTTTGCTCACCACTTGAGACAATGCTTTCTTGATCTGAACAGCGCACAGTGGGGTTCTGAGCAGTTTGAAAGAATCACAAAAAATATTCAGGAATCAGTTGAAAAATATATGGATAAAGATTCGGGACTGAGCAGACTTCTCCTGAGAAGTTCCTTTGTTGATACAATCATAGATTCAAGCGCCAGACGCCTAAAAAAGGCCAAGACTATCTTGAAGGAAGATATAGAGGCGGAAACGGACGATGAAACCGGTATATAGCAAAATAGGCGAGATCTCAGGCAATGTCATTACAGTGTCGGCATCAAATGTTCGTTACGGTGAACTGGCCGTGGTCTCTTCCGACCATGGTAAATCACTGGCCGAGGTTATCCGTATCGATGGCGGAAAGGTCTATCTGCAGGTTTTTCAGGGGAGCAGTGGTGTTTCCACCTCTGATGAAGTCCGTTTTTTAGGACATTACATGAACATCTCCTTCTCAGATGATCTTCTTGGCAGGATATTTGACGGCACCGGTACGCCACGCGACCAGAGCCCAAAGCTTATGGAGCATCTCATAGAGACGGGTGGGCCTTCTGCCAACCCTATCAACCGGATTATCCCCTCAAGGATGATTCATACGAGAATCCCCATGATCGATATGTTTAACTCCCTTGTAGAGTCCCAAAAGATATCCATCTTTACCACCCCGGGGGAGCCCTATAATGAGCTACTGGCCCGCGTGGCGCTTCAGGCCAGTGTCGATGTCATCGTTCTGGGTGGGATGGGCCTCAGATATGATGATTATCTTTTTTTCAAGCATACCTTTGAAAGTAAGGGGGCTTTAAGCCGATCCGTTATGTTTGTCCATACGGCTGCAGACCCTGTTGTGGAATCCATCGCCGTTCCGGACATCTCTCTCGCCGTTGCAGAGAAGTTCGCCCTCGATGGAAAAAAGGTGTTGGTCCTCCTTACGGACATGACCAACTTTTGTGATGCACTAAAAGAGATCGCCATTACCATGGAACAGGTACCGTCCAACAGAGGCTATCCCGGCGATCTCTACAGCCAGCTTGCATCACGATATGAAAAGGCCGTTGACTTTGAAGAGGCCGGATCAATTACTATCCTTTCGGTAACGACCATGCCGGGCAATGACGTAACTCATCCCGTACCTGACAATACGGGATATATTACGGAAGGACAGTATTATCTCGATAACGGGAGGATTGAACCCTTTGGATCATTGAGTCGTCTGAAACAGCTCGTAAATAAAGATACAAGAGAGGATCACAGGCCGCTCATGGATGGCATGATACGACTTTATGCAGATTATCAGGAGACGCTGGAAAAAAAGGCCATGGGTTTTAAGATGACTGACTGGGACAACAGTCTCTTGAAATATGGTCAGCTCTTTGAAGACGGGCTTATGGACCTTTCAGTCGACATCTCTCTGGAAGAGGCTCTTGACCGGGGATGGGAGATCCTTGCCCGGTGTTTTGATCCTGAAGCTACGGGTCTTAAATCTGACCTGATTCAAAAATTCTGGCCCGAAGGGGTGGCTGCCGATGAGTAAGATCAGGCTTACCAAGAATGAGTTAAATGCTCAGAAGGGTAGACTTACCCTTTATGAGCGTTATCTGCCGGCCCTCGATTTGAAAAAGAAACATCTTCAGAAGGAGGTCATACGCGTCGGCTCGGAAATCGCTGCAAAGGAAAAGGAGCTTAATGACGCTATGGCAGAGATAAGCCCCTGGGTGGGCCTTTTGAATGAAGAGGTAGAACTGGAAGAGATCATTGAAATTAAGAATATCATAACTGAAGGGGACAATATTGCCGGCGTTGACATCCCAAAATTTGTAAAGGCCGATGTCACGGACGTAAAGTACGATCTCTATTCAACGCCCCTATGGCTTGATACCGCCCTTGCTCTCATTAAAAAAATGCTAACTCTACGTACTGAAATAAGAGTCCTGAAGGAACAACACAAGCGGCTGTCAGCCGAACTTCTCATCACATCGCAGCGTGTTAATCTTTTTGAAAAAGTAAAGATCCCCTCCTCAAAACATATCATCAAGCGGATCAGCATTCATCTCGGAGATCAGCAGATCGCGGCAGTTGGGTGGGGGAGAATGGCCAAAAAGAAGATCATGGAGTCAAAAAGATGATAGTCGCCATGAAAAAACTCTCCATTGTTGTAAGGACGTCCTGGAAAGAGGATGTTCTCAATACACTGAGCGATATGGAAGTGATCCACTTGAACCACGTAAAGCGGCCGGAAGGTGAAGGCATTAATGAGCTCAATGACAAGATCCATCGCCTGGAAAAGGCGCTTGCCATGGTTGACAAGGTTCCGGAAGAAAAAGGGAATGAAACTTCCCTGAACAAGGAGGATGAAGAACGTGCATTGACTATAGCCGATGAACTTCTCTCCGTTGATACTGAAGCAAGGCATTTAGAAGAGGATATATTGCTCCTGGAAGAGGAATATTCCGGTGCTGCTGTCTGGGGGCGGGTTGACCCTGAGGATCTTGATTGTTTGAAAGACAAAGGCATTTATGTGAAGCTCTATAAATGCCGCAGAAGAGATCTCAATAAAATTCCTCATAGTGATGAAGTGAGCATCATCTACCATAAAAAATTAGCCATTTATCTGACCCTCATATCGGCCGATGAAAAAGTGACCTTACCCTTTGAAGAAATTCCAGCACCGGAGCATGGCACGGAAGAACTGGGGCGGAGGATGGAGGAGAAAGAAAATCGATTAATGAATCTTAGGAATAAGATAGCAGATCTTGCAAGTCATAAGACGCTTCTTAAAGATGAATTGAAACAACTGGTCGACATGGAAGAGTTTGAAGAGGCGAGAGCAGGTATGGGTGGTGATGAAGATGTGTCGTTCCTCAAAGGTTTCATCCCCCTGTCGCAGGTGAGCTTCGTTGAAAAGATTTCAGCTCAAAAGAACTGGGCAATTCTCATAGAAGATCCATCGGAAGAAGATGATGTTCCCACACTAATTAAACACTCAAAAATAAGCAGACTCTTTCAGCCTGTCATGAATTTCATTGGTGTTGTTCCGGGCTATCGGGAGTATGACACAAATATAGTATTCTTCCTTTTCTTTGCCATTTTCTTTGCCATGATCGTTGGAGACGGAGGATATGGCGTAATATTGCTCATTGCCACTTTTGTTGCCTCTCAGGTTGGAAAGGGGATACCAAGGCCGCTTAAGGTTCTTTTTTTTATTTTATCCCTGGGAACGATCTTCTGGGGTGCCATAACTGGTACCTGGTTTGGCATAGCATCTATTGGTACACTGCCGGTTTTAGGTGATATCATTGTGCCGTCCTTAAACAGTTTTGCTAAAGAAAGTGACGACACCGTTATTCACCTCTGTTTTTTAATTGCGGCACTACATCTCTCCATTGCCCATATCTGGAAAGGTGTAAGAGATTTTGCCTTCTTATATGCGCTCGTCGACATGGGCTGGCTCATGCTCATATGGAGCCTCTACTTTTTTGCCAGGTTCCTGATCTTGAAAGAACCGCTCAATGTAATCGCTCTCTATTTGCTTGCTTCCGGTTTTGCACTTATCGTGCTCTTTGCCCAGCAAAAGAATGATGGTCTTTTGAAAGGATGTGTAAGGGGCCTTGTAAGTGCGCCATTAGCCTTCTTGGATGGTGTGGGCAGTTTTTCTCATCTCGTTTCCTATATCCGTCTTTTTGCCGTCGGCCTGGCTACAAAAGAGGTGGCAGTTGCCTTTAATGGCCTTGCGGAGACGATCGGTTATGACAGTATCTTGTCAACTTTTGGAGCCATTGCAATCCTTATAGCAGGCCACACTATGAATGTCCTTCTTGCGGCGATGGCCGTTCTGGTCCATGCTGTAAGGCTCAATTTGCTTGAATTTTCCGCACATATGAGTATACAGTGGTCGGGGGAACCTTATCGTCCCTTTCAGGCGAAAAAGTCTAATAGCGTTACCGTAGCAGACATATAAAACTTGTTTTAAGGGGAGGAAATAATGGATTTAATTACAGCGCTGGGTGATATCGGTTTTGCCGCTGCACTCTGTCTTTCGGCAGTCGGCTCTGCCCTGGGAACAGGTATCGCCGGAATGGCCTCAATCGGTGCGTGGAAGAAGTGTTACCTTGAGCAAAAAAAAATCCCCTTTATAATTATTGCTTATGTGGGTGCACCGCTTTCACAGACTATCTACGGAATGATCCTTATGAACGCCATCCTCGCATCGTCGACAACGGCTTCGCCTGCTACCCGCTTTGGGGTGGGTATTTTTGGCGGACTTGCCATGGGTGCCTCGGCATGGCTTCAGGGAAAGGCGGCAGCCGGGGCTGCAGATGCCTTTACTGAGGCTGAGAGGGGCTTTGCCAACTACATCATCATTTTGGGTATCGTTGAGACAGTGGCGCTTTTTGTTATGGTGTTCTTAATGACTGCTCTCAAATAGTTTCCAAATACCTCCCCAGTCCCCTCCTTGTAAATGAGGGGATTTATGATTCCTCCCCTTTACAAGGGGAGGTTAGGAGGGGTCCTGGCAGATTAATACAAAATCAAGTTAACACTGGCATAATCATCCCAAAGCATGTAGAATATTTGACCTAATAAAAAAACAATTTTGTCTGGAGGTAGTAGAAGAAAATGGAAAGAACGTTATCAATTATCAAGCCCGACGGCGTAAAGAAGAATTTTATCGGAGAGATCATAAAGCGCTTTGAAAGCAACAACCTGAGACCCGTTGCTATGAAGATGATGCATATGTCAAAAAGAGAGGCGGAAGGTTTTTATGCCGTTCACAGTGAAAGGCCTTTTTTTAAAGATTTAACTGATTTTATGTCCTCCGGGCCCTGCCTTGTCATGGTTCTGGAAGGTGATAATGCAATTAAGGCAAACAGAGATCTTATGGGCGCCACAAACCCCGCCGATGCAGCTCCGGGTACAATCAGAGCTGATTTTGCAGACAGCATTGACAATAACATTGCTCATGGATCAGATGCGCCTGATACGGCGGCCTTTGAGATCGGTTATTTCTTTAACGGATTAGAGCTTTGTGACAGGGTATAAACAAGATTTATTTGAAGATGTTTTAAGCGCCTTCTGCTTCTCAGAGGGCGCTTTTCTTTTGAAAGAATAAAAAGAGGATTATTAGACACAGATATACACAGATATTACATGATTAACACGGATAAAGTCCTTTTTTATAAAATCAGTTACCATCATAATTAATCAGTGACCATCAGTGTCAAAACTTTTCTGAACATGACAGACATCAAAAACCT